>NZ_LGYY01000172.1:0-401 GCF_001308045.1 Shewanella sp. Sh95 | reverse complement strand
AACGCAAACAGCGCCGGATATATCGTGGCAGATGCTATCATGTCCCGCGCGGGGTTATATACAATAGCGCGCGCCGCCACAGCGGTTGTCGCGTGTATGCAACCCGCCGTACGCGCCTAAACTCAATTAGAAGGACCTATCTCGATAGTGATTATCGATGAATGCCACAGTATAAGCCTCAAAAAACCCAGCCAATATCAGCAGATATTCAGTCATTTACAGCTGCGTAATCCCAAGCTGAGGTTATTAGGATTGTTTGAAAAACATTATAGATCCAGGATGGGATGGATTTATATCCGGCAATACACCGGTAAAGTCGCAACTCCTGAGATTGGGGTATCCCAGCCTTTTATTATCGTTTTTCCCTTTTGCTTGCTTGTTACGCCAGGATTTTATTTTTG
>NZ_LGYY01000053.1:0-401 GCF_001308045.1 Shewanella sp. Sh95 | reverse complement strand
TAGCGTGGGTTCGGCCGAGTCGCGGATAACTTTGCCAACATGAACCCGGTCGCGAAATGGATCCGGATTGCTAATATGCTGTTTGGTCGTCTGGAAGTGTTCACCTTGCTGGTGCTCTTTACCCCCACTTGCTGGCGCGAATAACAGGAGTGCTCGTGAAAACTTTAATTCTCTTCTCCACCCGCGACGGGCAGACCCGTGAAATCGCTTCGTTTCTCGCCTCTGAGCTTAAAGAGCTGGGCATCGATGCGGACACCCTGAACCTGAACCGTACCGATGTCGTCGAATGGCATCACTACGATCGGGTGGTCATTGGCGCGTCGATTCGCTACGGGCACTTTCATCCGGCGGTGGACCGCTTTGTGAAAAAGCATCTGGCACCATTGCAGGCGCTGACGGGT
>NZ_LGYY01000057.1:0-404 GCF_001308045.1 Shewanella sp. Sh95 | reverse complement strand
TTGCCGGACCGATCCAGAACCCACACCAGCGGCAGCGACACCTTCGCGAGCACGACCATCGCCGGCGCGACCTTCACCGCGACCGCCTCGGGATCGCGCAGCGCGATCTGCTTCGGCACCAGTTCGCCGACAATCAAAGATGCATAGGTGATCAGGGTGACAACCGCGCCGACGCCGACGGCATCGGCGACGGGTTGCGACAACCCGACGCGCACAAGCCACGCGGACAGGCGCGGGCCGGGCGTGGCGCCTGAAAAAGCGCCTGACGGCACGCCGACGAGCGTGATTCCGATCTGAACGGTGGAAAGAAATTTTCCGGGATTGGAGGCCAGCACGAGCGCGCGCCGCGAACCACTGACGCCCTTCTCAACCAGACCGGACAATCGCGCGGGACGGGATGAGAC
>NZ_LGYY01000010.1:0-404 GCF_001308045.1 Shewanella sp. Sh95 | reverse complement strand
CACCATCGCTGCCGCGACGCTGCAACTCTGCCCTTGCGCCAGCAGGAACGAGGGATGGAGTACAAGCTCATTGACCGCGCGAATAACTATGGCCACAGCAGCAAACGTAACATGCCTAGTCGAGATCGCTAACGCCCAAGACGGGCGACAACCGGTTTAATGCAGAACATGGCAAAACATCCTCTCGCTTGGCGATTCTAAGGCACTGGCATCGATGAAGCGCCGCCGTTCTTCCGCTGTTAAATACAAACGGTCACCAGCGTGCGTCAAGAGGCGCATTTCAGGAGTAATACCGTAGTTGTGAATGGCATTGGATCAGTTCTCTAGAGAATTGGTTGATATTAAGGGACATGTCCGACCCAGGACAGTCGGACATGAGGGTGTCGCAGCGTAGCACACGGCTT
>NZ_LGYY01000223.1:0-407 GCF_001308045.1 Shewanella sp. Sh95 | reverse complement strand
GTTTATTTCAGACGAGGTAAGTCATCCCATAGTGCTTGGGAAGTTTTAGGCAATGATTGTTGTCGAAGGGATATAAGCAGTTGTCAGTCACTGTAAAAGTGCTGGCAGCTTGCGACAAAGTGCCGTCGTCGCTTTTCTAAGTGTTCGCAGTAATGAGTCAGTTCTTGTAATGTGCCTACTGGACCATGAAATAGCTTACCAAACTCGGTAGTCAATTTGAGCCAATTGTCATGGGGGATATTTAATCTGGTCAGTAACTTACCACTATTTTCACTGATGCTTCCACGTTTATCATTGCGAATGATTCGGCCTGTATCTTCCACCAATTGAAGGTAATCGGTTAAGGAAAACGCAATGCCATTGGGTTGGTTGTCACACTCGTTACCAATAAACGGTAATAGATTACT
>NZ_LGYY01000127.1:0-407 GCF_001308045.1 Shewanella sp. Sh95 | reverse complement strand
CGGCCGAGGTGCTCGCCACCGCCGCCGGCGCACCGCCGGCCCGGGCACGCCAGGCCCGCCGGTCGTCGCCGGACCCGAAGCCGTGCCGCGCCAGCAGCGGCGCGACGCGCGCGTCGAGCCAGCGCTGGTAGTCGCGGGGCACGTACGCGCCGTCGCCGTACAGGCGCTGGTACCGCGGCAGCAGCGCGGGACGGTGGGTGCGCAGCCAGTCCCCCGTCACCGCCTTGACGGCACCGCGCAGGTGCAGCGCGAGGACGGTCACGGACGTGGCACCCGCGTCGCGCAGCGCGCGCAGCAGCGCGTCCAGGTGCTCCTCGTCGTCCGTCAGCCACGGCAGCACCGGCGCGACCAGCACACCGCACTCCAGCCCGGCCTCACGTGCCGCGCCCACCGGGTCGAGCCTGCCG
>NZ_LGYY01000075.1:0-407 GCF_001308045.1 Shewanella sp. Sh95 | reverse complement strand
GAGGCCCGAAGGTCCCCCTCTTTCCCCCGTAGGGCGTATGCGGTATTAGCAGTCGTTTCCAACTGTTATCCCCCTCGACTGGGCAGATCCCTAGGCATTACTCACCCGTCCGCCGCTCGCCACCTCATAAGTAAACTTACTTGTGCTGCCGCTCGACTTGCATGTGTTAGGCCTGCCGCCAGCGTTCAATCTGAGCCATGATCAAACTCTTCAATTAAAGTTTTTTGAATCCGAAGATTCGGCTCAATGAATTCTGAATCGACTTAACTTAATAAGTCGTTGTACATATTGCTATGAACACTCATTCATTGATTTAATTCTTTGATTACTCGCCAAACGGCAGAGTAATTTCGATTAACTCAACACCTGTGAGTGTCCACACAGATTTCTTGTTTAGATTGTTAAAG
>NZ_LGYY01000275.1:0-396 GCF_001308045.1 Shewanella sp. Sh95 | reverse complement strand
AGACGGACCGCCCACCTGCCGCACGCCCAGGCCAGGCCCGCGGCGAGGCCGGCCACGTGCACCGCGTGCACCCGGCCCGCGTCGTCGACCCACCACTCGACCGGGACCCCGCCGACCAGCAGGGCGTCGGCCCGCCACCCCTGCTCCCGCCCCCCCGGGCGCAGCGCCGGCACGCCCGCCGGGACCGCCCCGACCTCGCCCGCGCACCCCCCCCCACCCCCCCCCCCCCCCATCCAGCCACCCGCACACGCCGCCGCGGCGCCGCCGGCCCGCCGACGCGGCCCGCCGGCCGCCCGCAGCCCGAGCACCGCACTGCCCGCCCCCGCGCGCGGGCTGCCGGCGGGCTCGCGCCGCCCGGCGGGGTCGGGCACCGCGCGCCCCCCGAGCGTCGCTCCG
>NZ_LGYY01000045.1:0-58233 GCF_001308045.1 Shewanella sp. Sh95 | reverse complement strand
TCAATCAGTGCCTTAGAGGCCAGCATCAAGCTGTTTAATCGTTTTAGGTGAAGTTCTGGGCAGTATTGGTGTAAAGAATGTTGTAGGATATTGGCTTCGCGCATCTTGTTGTCCAAGTGTAGTTTTTGGCGAAACCATTTGATCATGCAACAAGATGCGCTTCCACCCTAATTTGATGATTTATTTGTAAATCATCAGGGGATTCTTCAGTGCTCTGCACTAATCATGTCAGCAGCACCCGCATATGCCATCCCCGCCACAGGGGAGTTTATTGCCAATAAACGCTGTGAATTGTTTCAGTCTAAAAATAAACAAACCAATCCCGATGATTGGCAGAGCAATATCGGTGAACGTTATCCCGTTACGGAGATTTTAGGAAACAGCGTCAATCCTGACTGGATTCGCGTCCGCACCAATGCCATCAGTTCACCGTTACGCTGGATTAAAGGTGATTGTGGACAATACAATACCAATGTAGCGGCGGCAGAGACTTATCAGCCAAACTCAACCAAAGAGCCTACGCAAACCACTACAGCCTCTGATATCAAAGCCATCAATCGTGAAAGCCTAAAAGAACGAGGTACGCTAGAGAAACGCCAAGGCCATGTGTGTCAAATCGAGGATAATTACGACTCCCATGTGCTTGCCTTAAGTTGGCAAAGCACCTTTTGTGAACTCTATGGCAGTCGTAAAGCAGAATGCCGCGCCTTAAGCCAAACCAGTGATGCGCCTCAATGGCAACACTTTAGCCTGCATGGCCTCTGGCCTAATCGCCAGCAATGTGGCACTCGTTACGGCTTTTGCAGCAGCGTAAAACAACAACCAAGTGATTTTTGCGATTATCCTGAAGTACCACTCAATGCCTCTGTGCAAAAGAATCTGGAAGAAGTGATGCCAAGTGCTCGCTACGGTACCTGTTTAGAACGCCATGAATGGTGGAAGCACGGTACCTGTCGTAATCAAGACCCCAATGACTATTTTTTACTGGCGACTCAGCTGACGCAGGAAGTCAATGCCTCGACATGGGTACAACAATTTATCCATGAAAGAATTGGTAAAAAAGTCACACAACAAGAGTTGAATCAAAGCTTTGATACTAGCTTCGGTAAAGGTGCACACACTAAGATCACGCTTGATTGCGCCAAGGGACTCTTAAGCGAAATCCGGATTAATCTTCCACAAGAGATCAAGCTATCAGACTCAATTCCGAGCCTACTTGCTAAAGCACCCAAGGCGAAAAAGACTAACTGCCCAGACCCACTCTCTATCGACAAACCAAACTAACTTAATCTGAACTTGGGGTAACGAGTGTCGAAAAAATCTAAATTTAACAAACCAAGATAATGCCATAAACTATTGTTTTTAAAATACAATTTCTCATGACTGAATGCGCAGATTTTGTGCATATCAAGGCGCTCTGTCGTATGCCATAGCGAGCTATGGTTAGACAGAGCAACGCAGAGAGGCCCGAAAAGATGCCTATTCAGCGGCGCTACTTATCCCTGCTCAGGTTAACTTATTGGTTTTCATTTTGGGATAGGTGTATTACTGCGAAAGTAGCACCTTGGGCGTCAGCAATCACCGCAAAACGTCCCACATCAGGGATATCGCTTGGCGGCACGCATAGCTGTGCGCCCAGCCCCTGCGCCTTAGCGGCAAAAGCATCACAATCCGCCACCACAAAATAAGGCATCCAATGGGCGGGGATCTCGCCCCATTCCGGCATCATTTTCATCATTCCCCCCATAGACTGACCGTCAATTTGCCACTCGGTGTAATCGATGCCGGGCACATGACTGGGGAGCGCGGTCCAAGGAAACACTTGAGTGTAAAAACTGGCTTCGGCGCTAGGTTCACGGCAAGCCAGCTCCACCCAACACAGGGTATTTTCTTCACCTTGGCGACGTGAGCCCGAGTGGTTTTTCGCTTGCCACAGGGCAAAGCGTGCTCCTTCGGGATCGCTCACCTGCGCCATCACGCCCGCATCACCCACCACATGCGGTCCCATGTGCAATTGCCCACCCGCAGCCAGGATGGCGGTAACCGTCGCTTCGATATCCTTAACCGCAAAATAGATCCGCCAATGGCTAGGGATCTGTGGTTCCGACTCAGGGATTTGATACATGGCCCCTAAATCGTCCCCCTCCAGATTGAACAGCGAGAAATGACCATTAGGAATTGCCATTTCCACCGCATTCCAACCAAACAGCGCATGGTAAAAACCCTGTGCATCCTGCCAGTCATGGCTCGCCAATTCAACCCAACAGGCCTGTCCCTGTGCGTACTGAGTAATCCTCATTGCAGACTCCAATCAAACAGATAATGTGTTCGAGTTAAGCTGGAGTTTATGCAACTGTCCAGTTTTGGCGGTAAAAAGATGAATACAAAGAAAAAGCCCTCAATTTGAGGGCTTGATTTGCGAGCGAAATACTTAGGAGAACTGCGGTAATAGATTCGCCATCGCGAGTAGATGACAAGCACCCGTCACAACACCAAACAACACTACAAGGATAATTAACGGCGTGCCACCAAAGACCCTAAAACCTTGATGGTTAGGGAAGAGTTGTCTCGACTTGTAGGCCATCAGCGCTGGCACGATAACAGCCCACACGGTTGCCGCTAAGGCTGCAAATCCAATGGCAATTAAAAAGCCATCGGGAAACAGCAAACCAAATATGGTGGGCGGCACAAAGGTGACAATTGCCGTTTTCATCCGGCCAGAGCGCGTATCGTCGAATCCGAATAAATCGGCCAAATAATCGAATAAACCTAAGGTCACACCGAGGAAAGAAGACGCCACAGCTAAATTAGCAAACAGGGTTAACATGCTGTTTAACCAGCTGCTTTCCATTACCTTTGACAGGGCGCCGACTAACACGCCCATATTGCCACCCTGGGCAATAATCTCACTAAACTGGCTGCGGGGAATATTGCCCATAGTGGCGACTAACCAGCAGGCATAAATGATCAGCGCGATAAAAGTCCCGACAAAAATGGCTTTGAAAATGGTCGATGAATCTTTGCCATAATACTTCACCAGACTCGGCACGTTGCCATGGTAACCAAAACTGGCTAGACCAAATGGCAAGGCCGCCCACAGATAAGGCATAAAGCTTTGCTTTCCATCCGGTTCGAGTAACTTAGTCACATCGATTTCGATCAGCAAATTACCAATCGCGAGGAAGAAAGTGATGATCATCCCGCCGAGCATAATGGTCGTAATACGATCCACCGCCTTGGTACTGATCAACACGATACAGGCGAGCACGACAGCAAATACTAATCCGGCGACACTTTGAGGCAGCTCAATCCCCATGCCTTGGAGACTATGGTTAACAATCGAGCCACCGCCACTGATGTAGGCGTAGGTTAAGATGTAGAGCACGAAGGCAATGGACACCCCATTCACGATGCGCCAAAACTGCCCTAGGGTTTCCTTGGTCAGGGTATCGAAACTCGCTCCCGGCTCGAAATGCAGGTTGGTTTCGAGCAGTAACAGTCCCGACATCAACATGCAAAACCAAATACCGAGTAACATCAGTACCGAGTAGCCAAACCACATGCCAGCGCCCACAACGGGCAGAGAAAACATCCCCGCCCCGACTGTGGTACCGGCAATAATCATGGCACCACCGAGCAAAGATTTGCCCACCGGCTTATTCTTCGCCGCATTCATATGGTTAGCCATTAAGCGATATGCTCCGCGGTCACGCTGGCGACAATCGTTTGCCTTACAGAGGCTCTGAGTAAGCTATTAGCTTGATCGCGAATGCGCTCAACATCAGATTTATCTTCCTTACCAGAGAAATAACCCAACTCTTTTAGCTTAACACTCAAGGTGTTATAGAGTTTCTTATCGTAAAATTCTGGTGCGGTAATGCCATGCAGCGCCCCTAGACGTTGGGCAAGCAGATGGCTTTCAGACTCGAGATCCGAACGCTCCATCTTAGGTCTGTGGGCCAGCAGATTGAAGATAATGGCATAGCGTTGCAAGGTCTCACTAACGCTGCCAGCCAACAATAACATTTGGCTGGTGTGCTCGGTCACAACCGACAACATATCGCTTTCCTGCACTAGACCTTGCTCAATAAACAGCTCGAGCACTTGATTCACGTAGCTTGGGAGATCTTTGATCCCCATAAACAACTCCGCCTTCAATAACGGATAAAAGTCGTTCACTATCCCAAGGATTTGCGCTCTTGAAATCTGTTTATTATTGATTAAACAGCTGGCAATTAATGACGGAATAATAAATAAGTGAATGATATTATTGCGATAGTATGTCATTGACGTCGCTTGTTTTTCATCAATTGACACTATCTCACCCAAAGGATCGGCGTTGATGGAGAACTTGTTCAGCTCTAATCCTTGCTGTACTAAGTGCTTGCCATCACCTTCGGCAACCGACGTAAACGACGTGTAAGGCACACGCTTAAGCAGGGTCAGGTATAAATCTAACTGACGCTCGAGCAAACAACGCTCTAAGGCATTTTGCTCCGACGCCAACAACACTAAACTGGTCAAGGTAATAGAGCTGGCGGCAGCGGCGTCGTTAATCCGCGTCATCACCCGATTTGCTAACACGTTCACCGCTGGGGTTAACCAAGTCGGTTTTTGCTCAGGATCATCAGCCACTTCACTGCGCCAGTTTGGTGCCGTTTCATTCAAGAAATTTTGCAATGTAATCGGCTCACCAAAGTTGACATAACCTTGGCCAAAATTACCTAATTTACGAATAGCACCAAAGACTTGCCATACAGATTCTTTCTGTTTTTTCTTACCGCTTAGCTCTTTGTGATAGGTCGCCACTTCCATCACGTGATCGTAGCCTAAATACACAGGCACTAAGGTGACTGGGCGTTCGATACCACGCAGCACACTGTTGATCGTCATAGCGATCATGCCCGTTTTAGGCGCCAATAGACGACCGGTACGAGAACGGCCACCTTCAGAGAAATACTCAACCGAATATCCCTTAGCAAACAGCTGATCGAGGTACTCACGGAACACGGCCGTATAGAGTTTGTTGCCGTTAAAACTACGGCGAATAAAGAAAGCCCCGCCACGGCGGAACAGCGGCCCCGCAGGCCAGAAGTTTAGGTTGATACCCGCAGCAATATGCGGTGGCACCATACCTTGGTAATACAGAATGTAAGATAACAGCAGGTAATCCATATGGCTGCGATGGCAGGGCACATACACAATCTCATGACCATCGTGGTGTAACTGCCGAATATGCTCGGCACCTTTGATGTTAATACCGCTGTAGAGCTTGTTCCATAACCACGTTAAAAAGCGCTCAGCAATACGTACGAGACTATCGGAATAATTCGCCGCAATTTCATCAAGATATTCAATTGCTGTTTCACGCGCTTGGGTTTCAGAAATCTTCTTGCTCGCGGCTTCTTCCTGAATCGCCTTGCGTAAGGATTCAGATTTCAGCAAGGAATGGAATAACGCCTGACGATTAGGCAACACAGGCCCCGTCATCACCTTACGTTGGCGGCGGAAATGCACTCTCGCTACTCGAGCCAATTTATGGGCAATGCCCATATCGGTACCATGTTCGTCGGCCATGTAACGCAGCGATACCGCATTAGAAAATTGCACAAAGTTGTGACGGCCCAAAAATAGGATCATCAAGCACTTACGTAACCAAGTAGGGTTCTCGCGCTCAAGCACTGCCGCCTTCATGGTGTCGTCTTCTTTACCCGGAGTACGACCCCAATACAGACTCACAGGCACCAGCTGGATATCTAACTCTGGCTTTTCCTTATGGACGGCCAACAAACGCATAAAACATTCGAGGAATGGCTCATTGCTGGCGCGTTCACCAAATAAGGGCTTACGACCTTCAAGGCATACCACCCGTGGCGCCACAACGCCATTCACCACCAGCGGCTCGTAAGGGCTTGGCAAACCAAGTTTCGTGGTGATCTCGCTTAACGCAGCAATATCACTCAGGGATTCTGTTTTCATTACATAAGCAAGCGGTCTGGAGGCATCCAGATTCAGATCGGCAAAGGGATCCTGTGGCACAACAATAGTGTGCACTAAGTGCTTTTGGATCCAACGTAATGATTTCAACCAAAGAGAGTCTTGTTTAGGCATTATTCTTATGCAATGTAAGTACGTTCATTAGCCCCATAGAATACCAGATTCTAGAGAATATACCCAAACAACCTAAAGATGCAGGATTCAGCTGCTGATTTTAATGACTTAGTAACGCACTTTAGGCGACACCATTTATTGATACCGTGCAAATGGCATTCACCCCATAGATGACGATTACGGTTATTTGCAGATCTAGCTGACCAAGTTAAAAGTGGTTAATACTTGCACTACCAATAATACTGTATATACTAACAGTAACTGTATAGAAAAACAGGAAAGACCATGAGACCGTTGACGCCACGCCAAGCCGAAATTTTAGAGCTGATTAAACGTAATATTGCCGAGACTGGCATGCCACCCACTCGGGCCGAAATTGCCACCCGTTTGGGTTTTAAAAGTGCAAATGCCGCAGAAGAACACCTTAAGGCATTGGCGAAAAAAGGCTGCATCGAGATCATGCCTGGTACTTCCCGCGGGATCCGTCTCCCTGTAGAGGAAGAAGATAACCGCGAAACAGGCTTGCCACTTATCGGCCAAGTGGCAGCGGGTGAACCTATTCTCGCCCAAGAGCATGTCGAACAGTATTACCAAGTCGACCCCAGCATGTTCCACCCTGCTGCCGATTTCCTGCTGCGCGTAAAAGGCGACAGTATGAAGAATATCGGCATCCTTGAGGGTGACCTGCTTGCCGTTCATAAAGTACAACAAGCGCGCAATGGACAAGTTGTTGTTGCTCGCGTTGACGATGATGTAACCGTAAAACGCTTTGAAAAAAAAGGTAATTTAGTCTACCTACATGCCGAGAATGAAGACTATTCACCGATTAAAGTCGATTTGAGTTTCCAAAGTCTAACAATTGAAGGGCTCGCCGTAGGGGTGATCCGCAACGGAGATTGGCTATGAACAAACTATTAGGTAATGCCCCGCGTCACCCCGGTTTATGGCTCGATACGGTTCGAGATACAGAGACCGACTGGCAGCATACATCAATAGTCACTATGCCAACTCAGAGCCAAGGGCGCCAAGAGCTGACACAGCTGAGCAAACAACTTGCCCAACTGAGCCAACAGGGAAGATGGATAGTGCTCATCAACCCACCTAGTATTGGCTACAAGCAGCTATTAGCAAACGCAGGTGTGCGTATGGATCGCGTACTATTGGTTCACGCAAAAGATGAGGTCGAAACCCTTTGGGCGATGGAAAAAGCCTTAACCAGTGGCACATCTAGCGCAGTGATTACTTGGATTAACGCCCTAGATACTCGCGATAATCGTCGCCTACAAATTGTAGCAAAGAGCGCACGTGCAATGGGTATCGTGCTTGAAGGTTCAACGAATGACCAACCTTCTAGCACCAATCTCACACAATCGGCTAAATTTACTCAACCCGCATTTTTCAGCTCTGTTCATTAAAAATTTTTCACACCGTATTTAGCCTTGAAAGCCGCCTCACCTGTGAATGTGAGGCTTTTTTTTGGCAATTTTTCAGACAATTAGAAAAAGAAGTGATCTTGATCAATTTTTAAACAGCAAGTATGTTTGATTTAGGCGCACATGATATATGGCCTGTTTAGGCAGAAATATCGCGTTATTTTCGAATATCGCTCGCCCACAAAAATTGAGAATAATGGATTTATTCAGCAGTATGTGCCAGTGTGGCTAATACCAGCAGTAACAATACTTGATCATAAGTAAGCCGCCAACGCACGTTGAAGTCAGAAACACTTTTTTGGGAACTGAAGAGTTTGCATAGAGTTGAGACTTACTGTGTTGCTCTTCTTTGTAGTTGCTATTTGCAATTAGCAGAGGAGAAGTCTTGTGAAGCAATGGTTGTATTGTTTACTCGTGGTGCTATTCGCCCCACCGTTGGCCGCAGCAGACATGCGGTTCAATATGACGCCTGGCGTAACAGAAATCAGTGGCAAGGTATACCACCTGCACATGACGATTCTGTATATCTGCTGCGCGATAGGCTTAGTGGTTTTTGGCGTGATGATTTATGCCATGATCAACCACAGAAAATCCAAGGGCGCGGTCGCGTCACACTTCCATGAGAGTACAAAAGTTGAAATCGCTTGGACGATAATTCCCTTTATCATTCTGATCTTAATGGCGATTCCGGCAACTAAAACTCTGATTGCCATGGAAGACCCCAGCAATGCCGATCTCACGGTAAAAGTCACAGGATCGCAATGGAAGTGGCATTACAGCTATTTCGATCAAGATATTGAGTTTTACAGTATTCTCGCCACACCAAGACCTCAAATCGAAGGTAGTGAGGCCAAGGGAGAGCACTACTTACTCGAGGTCGATAAGCCCCTTGTCCTGCCTGTAAATAGAAAAATCCGCTTTCTGATGACTTCTGAAGATGTTATCCATTCATGGTGGGTACCAGATTTTGCAGTGAAAAAAGATGCTAACCCAGGGTTTATCAACGAGGCGTGGACCCATATCGATAAACCCGGCATTTACCGTGGTCAATGTGCCGAACTTTGCGGCAAAGATCATGGATTTATGCCGATAGTGGTTCAGGCACTGCCCGAAGCCGAGTTCGATGCTTGGGTTGCAGAACAAAAACAAGCTGCCAATGCCGCAGCGCAAGCCGCACAAGCCGCCTTATCACAAACACTGAGTAAAGAAGAGCTGATGACTCAGGGTGAGCAAGTTTACCTTGGTCACTGCGCAGCCTGCCATCAACCTAATGGCGAAGGTCTCAAAGGCGTATTCCCACATCTCAAAGGCAGCCCCATAGCTACCGGGCCACTGAGCGGTCATCTTGAAATCGTGCTCAATGGTAAAACGGGTACGGCCATGCAAGCCTTCAGTAAACAATTAACGCCCCAAGAAATTGCCGCAGTGATTACCTATGAGCGTAATGCGTGGGGCAACAACACGGGTGATGCGGTGCAAGCCAAAGACGTTGATGCCCATAAATCCGGTGGCACCAATAGCGAACCAGTAGCAACGACTCAGCCCCCCTCAACCACCGATGCGCCCAAAGCGGCGACAGAGCCCATCGCCAGTGTCGATCCCGCGAGTCTTCCCACGCTCAGCCATGATGAACTGATGGCCGAAGGAGAAAAGACCTATGCCACAGTTTGCGCCGCCTGCCACCAGCTAACGGGTGCAGGTATGCCTCCCGCCTTCCCCGCCCTTGCTGGTAGCGTTATTGCAACAGGCCCAGTCGCCAATCACATCGATATAGTGATGCACGGTAAACCGGGCACGGCGATGCAGGCATTTGGCAACCAACTCACGCCACAACAACTTGCCGCCATCATTACCTATGAGCGCAATGCGTGGGGCAACAATACCGGCGATACAGTGCAACCCGCTGATATTGCTCGCCATGGACAGTAGGGGATTAAGATGAGCACACTGACTCAAGATCAAATTGCCGCCCATGATGAACACCATCACGGTGCACCTAAAGGCATCATGCGCTGGTTACTCACCACCAACCACAAGGACATTGGCACCCTGTACCTATGGTTTAGTTTCATTATGTTTTTAACTGGTGGTGCGATGGCCATGGTGATCCGCGCCGAACTCTTTCAGCCCGGATTACAACTCGTTGAACCTAACTTCTTCAACCAAATGACCACAGTGCATGGGCTAATCATGGTATTCGGCGCAGTGATGCCAGCCTTTACCGGACTAGCTAACTGGTTAATCCCGATGATGATTGGTGCGCCAGATATGGCGCTTCCACGTATGAACAACTGGAGTTTTTGGATCCTGCCCTTCGCCTTTGCAATATTGTTGAGTTCATTGTTTATGGAAGGCGGCGGCCCTAACTTTGGTTGGACCTTCTACGCACCACTCTCGACCACTTATAGCCCTGACAGCACAGCATTATTTGTATTCTCGATCCATATCATGGGGATAAGTTCGATCATGGGTGCCATCAACGTGATCGTAACCATAGTCAACCTGCGCGCGCCAGGGATGACGTGGATGAAGTTACCGCTGTTCGTCTGGACTTGGCTGATTACCGCCTTCTTGCTGATCGCCGTTATGCCCGTACTCGCTGGGGCCGTCACTATGGTGTTAACCGATAAGTTTTTCGGTACTAGCTTCTTCGAGGCGGCTGGCGGCGGCGATCCTGTGATGTTCCAGCATATCTTCTGGTTCTTCGGTCACCCCGAAGTCTACATCATGATTTTGCCTTCCTTCGGCATTATCTCCGCCATAGTCCCGGCTTTCAGCCGTAAACCATTATTCGGCTATGCATCCATGGTGTATGCCACGGCGAGTATTGCGATTTTGTCCTTCCTCGTGTGGGCGCACCATATGTTCACCACCGGTATGCCTGTGTTTGCAGAGTTATTTTTTATGTACTGCACTATGCTGATTGCCGTGCCGACTGGGGTAAAAGTGTTTAACTGGGTAGCCACTATGTGGCGCGGCTCACTGAGTTTTGAAACCCCAATGTTGTTCGCGGTGGCCTTTATTATTCTGTTCACTATTGGCGGCTTCTCTGGCCTGATGCTCGCCATCACGCCAGCCGACTTCCAATACCACGATACTTACTTTGTGGTGGCTCACTTCCACTACGTGTTGGTCACTGGTGCGATTTTCTCCATAATGGCAGCGGCCTATTACTGGCTGCCAAAATGGACCGGCCATATGTACAGCGAAAAGCTCGGCCAGTGGCATTTTTGGTGTTCGGTGATTTCGGTCAACGTGTTGTTTTTCCCGATGCATTTCTTAGGTCTTGCGGGTATGCCAAGGCGTATTCCCGATTACTCGATTCAATTTGCCGATGTAAATCAAATCGTGTCGATTGGGGGGTTTGCGTTTGGGCTATCTCAGCTGATTTTCCTCGTGCTGGTAATTAAGTGCATTCGGGGCGGCGAAAAGGCGCCCGCCAAACCTTGGGAAGGCAGCGAAGGCTTAGAGTGGACCCTACCAAGCCCAGCGCCCTATCACTCTTTCACCACGCCACCCGAGGTGAAATAACATGCAAGGCCAACCCCATCAGCAAAACATCAAGTCCAACCGTAAGCTCATTAGCCTGTTGGTGCTGGGCTGCCTTGCGATGTTTGGCTTTGGGTTCGCCTTAGTGCCGCTCTACGATGTGCTGTGCGAAAAACTGGGTATTAATGGAAAAACCTCTAATACTGCCAGCAGTTATCAGGCGATCACTGTGGATAAGAACCGGGTGGTAACGGTGGAGTTTATCTCGCAGGTGCAGACGGGCATGCCGTGGAAATTTGAGCCACAAACGAAACGGCTCGAAGTGCATCCGGGAGAACTCATCCACACGGCATTTCTGGCGCAAAATGTCTCGAATAGAGCAATTGTGGGCCAGGCGATTCCTTCAATTTCGCCCGGCCAAGGCGCAGCTTATTTCAATAAAACCGAATGTTTTTGCTTTAACCAACAACACTTAGCCGCCGCGAGTCGCGCCGAGCTGCCGTTGATCTTCTTCGTGGATCCTCAATTACCCGAGTCTATCCACACCTTAACCCTCTCTTACACCCTCTACGACATTACCGACAAGCAGTTAGCGTCTGCCATAGAGCAAGGAGCTGCAAAATGACCACTAAACATGAGACTTACTACGTCCCCGCCCAGAGTGCTTGGCCGATTGTTGGTGCTATCGGCTTGTTTTTAATCGCCTTTGGGGCGGGACATTTTGTACATCAACTCAAATCTGGCGCTTCGGGTGGCGGCTATATTTTACTGGCAGGCATCGCCGTTATCCTGTTTATGCTGGTAGGCTGGTTTAGAACCGTGATCAAAGAATCGATGACGGGCCTCTATTCCCATCAGATGGATAGATCGTTTCGCCAAGGCATGAGCTGGTTTATTTTCTCCGAGGTGATGTTCTTTGCCGCCTTCTTCGGCGCCTTATTTTACGCCCGCATGATCGCAGTGCCCTGGCTCGGCGGCGCGTCCAACAATGCCATGACCCACGAAGTCCTGTGGCCACACTTCGAGGCCGTTTGGCCACTCGTCACCACACCAGATGGCACCAAAACCGAAGCCATGCCATGGAATGGGCTACCGCTAATCAACACCATTGTGCTGCTGACTTCCTCAGTCACGCTGCATTTTGCCCATATCAGCTTAGAAAAGGGTAAGCGTTCGGCCATCACCCTCTGGCTAGGGCTCACGATTTTACTGGGAATTAGTTTCCTTGCTTTGCAGGCGGAGGAATATAGCCATGCCTACCATGAGATGGGGCTAACGCTCACCTCGGGCGTGTATGGCAACACCTTTTTCCTGTTGACGGGCTTCCATGGCATGCATGTAACCTTGGGCACTATCTTTCTATTAGTCTTGTTTTTCAGAGTGTTAAAAGGCCACTTTAGTGCGGATAAGCATTTTGCCTTCCAAGCAGGCAGTTGGTACTGGCACTTTGTCGACGTAGTTTGGCTCTGCCTGTTTATCTTTGTTTATGTGCTTTAAATATTCGTTGAAACAATAAGTTGAAAACTTAAGGCGTGGGATTAAGACCAAGCAGTCCAGTCTCTAAAGCCACCAGCAAGAGCAGGATAACCAGTACAGAAAATATCACCCTACGGCCCAAATAGCGGCTCATTGGCACTGGGTGTTCAGCGGTTTGGTCGTCACCTTTAACCATAATAATTAAGGCTCTGCCTAGGTTAAAAATGATAAACAGCAACAGCAGTACTAAAACACACTTAAAAATGAGCGGGATGTTCATACGCTATCCTTATGTTTTGCTGACCAAATTGATTTGGTTACCAAGATATATTTGGTTGCATAGGGGAGTGTCGTTACTACTGATATTGACTGTGGTGGTATTCGTGGTTTTGGTCAAGCTAGGTTTGTGGCAAATGGATAGGGCAGTTAAAAAAACCGAACTACTCGCACAAATGGAGGCAAGACAATCCGCTGCCACACTCAATCCTGAACAGCTCATAGCTGAATTGACCAAAGGTGGCGTTACTGGCTATCGCCTTGAGGTTCAAGCCAGCCCCGTTAATCCACAAATCTGGTTACTCGACAATCAGGTCTATCAAGGGCAAGTGGGCTATCTCGCCTTTCAGCTACTGCAAATAACGTCAGCAAATCAGACAGATAATCCTGTTCAACCTTGGCTGTTACTCGAACTTGGCTTTATTGCCGCTAAATCCCACCGAGATGCCCTGCCCGAAGTCAGCCCCATAGTCGGTGAACTGGTTCTTACAGGCCGCCTCTATCAAAAACAGATTAATCCCTTAAGCCATCACTTATTGGCAGACCCCTTCACCACGGAACAAGGCGAACGGATTCGGTTTCAAAATCTTAATCTACCCGAAATGGCACAAATGTTAGGACATCCTATCCTGCCCGCGGTGTTACAACCCGATGCCTTACCCCAATTACAACCCGCGCAGGCCTTACCCCACCCTTGGCAGCCTTTTCCCCTCTCTGCCGAAAAACATTGGGGTTATGCGTTGCAATGGTTTGCCATGGCAACAGTGTTTGCGGGGTTGATGGGCTGGCAAGCATTGAAATACCTCAAAAAATCACGACAACGGCATCAAGCCGATAAGGAGGCGACTAAGACCGAGTGACAGATATCAGCAAGATGTTAATAAAAAACAATAAAACAAAGCATTAGGGACAATAAGAGGAGCAAATATGGACTCCCAACAAACAGCCAAATACCGCGCATTGGGGTTATTGCTACTGGCCTTTATCGCGCCTGTGGTCATCGCTAAGTTAGTGCTGAGCATGCATTGGTATCAAGGCGGCTCCACCAACCACGGTGAGCTCATCAGCCCAGAAACCAGTTATACCAGTCTTGGCCTTAACAATCCTCAGCCTAAGGAATGGCAACTACTGTATTTATTGCCCGCAAAGTGCGATGAAGCTTGCCGCGAGCGCTTGTATATCCTGCATCAGAGTCATACCGCCTTAGGGCCAGATCAGGCTCGTGTCGAACCGCTTATTCTGGTGAATCCAGACAGTGACTTAAACGCATTAACCAGCTTTAACTTCAACACTCAGCCCGCCAGCCAAAGCCTCAGTCAATGGCTTGACCAACAACAGCTGATTATTGTCGATCCACTCGGCGCACTCGTGCTGCGTTACCCCCAAGTGCAAGGCAAGGCGGCACATTTAGCTCAGGGTAAGGCCTTGGTCGCGGATCTCCGTAAGTTATTGAAACTATCGAGGGTAGACTAATGCAACTGACTTGGCTCCTCCGCGTCACCATAGTCTTTACCCTGTTAGTAATTTTAATGGGGGCTTACACTCGGCTCTCGGACGCAGGACTTGGCTGCCCAGATTGGCCCGGTTGCTACGGCCATATCAAAGTGCCCACCCACGACCATGAGATCTCCCATGCCCAAACCCTATTTCCCGACCACGATATCCATCCCGAAAAAGCTTGGCTCGAGATGATCCACAGGTATATTGCGGGCGCCTTGGGCATCCTCGTCTTACTGGTTTTTATTCTCTGCCTAAAAACATCCGAAGCTCCCAAAAAACTGCCTTTGGCCATAGTGTTACTCATCATATTTCAGGCAGCGTTGGGGATGTGGACTGTGACGATGAAACTCATGCCGATTGTCGTGATGTCCCATTTAATTGGCGGCTTTAGTTTACTCTCGCTCTTGCTATTGCTGTATCTGCGAACACGACCCAAGCGAATTTTCGAAACCGCTGATATTCACAGTCAGCGTGTTGCGGGCGCAGTATTTAATGGCTCCCATGGTTCGCGGATTGGCACGAGCCTTAAATTCATTGGCCAGAGTAAACACTTGCCGAAACTGGCGCTGTTGAGTCTGCTGGTGCTTATCGGCCAAATCATGCTCGGCGCCTGGACCTCCTCCAACTATGCGGCCCTCGCCTGCACAGCTTTACCGATTTGTGAAGGTAATTGGATGGACAACCTCGCTATTGCCGATGCGTTTTCCCCTTTCCAAGGGCAACATCCAAGCTTTGAATTTGGCGTATTGGATTACCATGCCCGCATGACCATTCATATCGCCCACCGCGTTGGCGCCATCATTACCGCCAGCCTATTGTTGTTGCTCGCCTATCGATTATTTTTCGGCACTCAGCTCAAGGCTCTAAGCCTGTTGTTGGTCGCCTTAGTGATACTGCAAGTCAGTTTGGGGATTTCAAACGTGGTGATGCATTTACCACTGGGGATTGCCGTTTCCCACAATGGCGGCGCGGCATTATTGCTACTCGCCCTAGTCGCAATTAACTATTTTCTTTGGCATAAGCCATCTTCAACATCGAGGGTTTAACCATGGCAAAACCGCTCTCAATCAGTAGTCACCCTAGTGTTAATGTGGCTTGGCGTGCCTATTTCGAGATGACCAAACCTAAGGTGGTGGCTTTAATGCTACTCACCGTCTTAGTCGGCATGTGTTTAGCTATGCCAACGATATTACCCGTACAACCTTTGGTCGCAGGACTTTTAGGTATCGCTATGATGGCGGGGTCTGCCGCAGCCTTAAACCACCTGATAGATAGGCGAATCGACGGCATGATGGCACGCACTTACAATCGCCCACTCCCCAAAGGACGGGTCTCGGCGACGAGGGCACTGCTGTTCGCGGCACTCTTAGGCAGTTTAGGTTTTGTGATCCTCTATGTTTTCACTAACCCGCTCACCGCTTGGCTCACCTTTGCCAGCTTGATTGGTTATGCCTTGGTTTATACCACCTATTTAAAACGGGCCACCCCGCAAAATATTGTGATTGGCGGTTTAGCGGGCGCGATGCCACCCTTGTTGGGCTGGACGGCAGTGACAAATCAATTCCATGGTCATGCGCTATTGCTCGTCATCATCATATTCCTGTGGACGCCGCCGCATTTTTGGGCGCTGGCGATTCACAGACGCGCAGAATATGCCAAAGTGGATATTCCCATGCTGCCCGTGACCCACGGGATAGAATTTACTAAGACCTGTATCTTGCTCTATACGATTTTGCTGGCGATGGCTTGTCTATTACCCGTGCTAGTTGGGATGAGTGGCCCGCTCTACTTTGTGTGCTCAAGCATACTAAGCACCGGATTTATCTATAAGGCGTGGCAGTTAAAGTATCAGGATCGTGAAGGACTGGCGATGCAGGTGTTTCGCTTCTCGATTTATCATTTAATGTTGTTATTTATGGCATTACTGCTCGACCACTATCTTTGGGCGTAATGTGCAACGCTCGATAGGCATAGGACGGGCATGGCCTGAGGACAAAATATGCAACAAAGAATCTCCAACAAGATCTTAGTGATAGCGATTCTATTAATAGGATTGGGAGGGCTATTTGCAGTGAAGTTCAATCCACCTAAGCCCGTTGAGTTAGAGAGTGGTTTTTTGTTTCCAGAGGCCTTCGAGCTAGCGCCCTTTGAGCTTATCGATCAACAGCAACAACCCTTTACCAATGCGAATTTGAAAGACCAATGGAGCCTATTTTTTATTGGTTTTACTTACTGCCCCGATGTCTGCCCAACTACCTTAAACAAACTCGCCGCCGCCTACCCTGAGCTGAAAAAAATTGCGCCCATTCAAATCGTGTTTTTATCCGTGGATCCGAAGCGGGACACCCCAGATAAACTCCTCACTTACGTGAATTTCTTTAATCCTGAGTTTAAGGCGGTGACGGGTGAGCAAACCCAAATCTTCCCCCTCACCCACAGCCTAGGACTCACCTATGCTATGGTAGGTGAAGGAGAAAATTATCAGGTCGATCATAGTGCGGGCTATGTGCTGGTTTCCCCTCAAGGCACGCGGGTAGCAGTGTTTAAACCCGCAGTCACCTTAGGTAAAGCGCCTCAGATTCTAAACGAGGCCTTAATCAGCGACTTCGATAAAATCGTCAACAGCTATAAACCTAAATAGCCATCGCAGATGAGACTATTCTTTGACCCAAGAACCGTCGTCTTTCGGTCTCACCCAAGGCTGAGAAAACCAGTAAAAACCATTGCGCGTCTTACTTGGTGCCGTACAGTTGTAGCGCGAGCGGCCAGCAGGCAAGGCTAAATCGGCTTGAATGCTAAACTCGTTTTCACTTAACCAAGTAGGTGTTTTTGCGCCTTGCCCTTGGATATAACACATCACTTGCTTAGCCGAAATATCGCTCATATCGAGCTTCACCTTAAGCTCGGGGCGCCAATTTCCGCCCTTAAGCTCAGGATCGCTAGGTGTTTGCTCAAGCACTGGCATATTGAGACTGTATAACTTGGCTTTTAGGCTCTTTAAATCCGCATATTGCCCCGCCACAGGGAAGCGCGGCAGCGCCGTGAGTGGCGAATAAGGGCCTGCCGCCCCTGACTGTTGGCCAAAGGCAACAAAGCCGTTTTCGGTCAACATGTCTTGAATCGCCTGATTGTATTCACCATAGGGATAGGCCAGCATTTTAAAATTCTGCCCAGTCGCCTCGCGAATCGCATTTTCGGTGTCCTGAATATTGGCCTTAATTCGCGCCAACCATTGGCTTTGAGATTCATTGTCCAGCCTGCGGATCAGATGTTCATGGGCCCAGCTGTGGTTAGCAATATCGGCCCCTTCCTTGGAGAGCGTGATGAGCTGCTCCCAAGTCATCATCTCAGTAAACTTTTGTTTAATAGGCTCAATTGCCACAAATAAGGTGTAGGGAAAACCAAATTCCTTTAGGATGGGATGCGCTGTGGTCGCAATGCTGCGATAACCATCATCGAAAGTAATCGCCACCGTTTTGGCGGGTAAATCTTGTTTTTGCTTTATCGCTTCGACCACCTGCGATAACGGAATCACCTTAAAGCCATCATCCGCCAAGAACTGCATTTGCTCACGAAATTGTGCAGGCGTGACGCTCGTCGCCGCTGGCGTGGTTTCTGACACATGGTGATACTGTAAAATGACCACGGCATTGGCCGAAAAAGTCATCAACCCGAAGAGTGCCAATAACGCACGTTTAACCATAATGTGAATACCTCCAATATCAATGACTACTGCAAAATCTACCGCACTCGCGCTGCTGTTTAATGGCGCTAAAAATCGCCAACTGTTCGCGCTTGCACTGCCGATGATCCTCTCCAATATCACGGTTCCGTTATTGGGATTAGTGGATACCGCTGTGATAGGGCATTTGAGTGACGCCTATTATTTAGGGGGCGTCGCACTCGGGTCAACGATTATCACATTAATCATTTGGTTATTAGGCTTTTTACGAATGGCGACCACAGGCTTAGTCGCACAGGCCTATGGCGCAAACGATACCGCGAGCCAATTAAAATTGCTGGTTCAAGGCGCGATGCTGGCGACTGGACTGGGTATCGCGGTGATCCTATTGCAGCTCCCGATATTGAATTTAGCGCTCGGCCTCTCCGAGGCGAGTATGGAAGTGGAGCGTTATTGCCGAGAATATTTTCAAGTCCGCGTTTGGTCGACGCCATTCGCCCTACTCAATTTAGTTATGCTCGGCTGGCTCCTTGGCCGGCAACAACCCAAGGCGGCGATGTGGCAGCTTATCCTCGCCAATTTAGCCAATATTATACTCGATGTACTGTTTGTAATGGGATTCGGCTGGGGCGTAAAAGGCGCAGCACTCGCTTCAGTATGTGCCGACATCACCGCCTTTAGCGTTGCGCTCTACATGGTATTACAACAGCTTAAGCTGTCGTCTCAATTTAAATTTGACCAATTGCGTGTCCATCTGACGTTTGCCGGTTACGGCAAACTGCTCAAACTCAATAGCGATATTTTTATCCGCAGTCTATGCCTGCAAGCTGCCTTCGCCTTTATGACCTTTCACGGTGCAGGCCTTGGGGACAATACCGTCGCAGCCAATGCAGTGTTATTGAATTTACTGCTATTAATCTCCTACGCCCTCGATGGCATCGCCTATTATGCCGAGGCCGAAGTGGGCAAAGCCTATGGTCAAAAGCGTGCGCAGCAATTGCATGAAGCCGTGGTGCTGGCTTGGTGTTGGTCTGCCATCACAGCAGTTGGGTTTACACTGATCTTTAGCCTTTGGGGAAGCCATATTATCGAACTGTTGACCAGTATTGATAAGGTCAGAACCACAGCACAGACTTATCTGATTTGGTTGGTATTGCTACCGCTTTGGTCTTTTAGCTCTTACCTATTCGATGGTGTTTATATCGGTGCGGCGCAGGGTAAAGTGATGCGTAATAGCATGATTATTGCGACATTTGGCGCCTTCTTTCCGACATGGTATTTACTACAATCGCTATTGCCTTCTGAGCAGGCTAACCATGCTCTGTGGGCGGCCATAACAGCCTTTATGTTAACGCGTAGCCTGACCCTTGCAGCACATTATCGCTTTAGTAAGACATTTATTGTTAGTTAACTCAGTAAAGACAGTAGCTTACTTAGGTTTGACCGATTATTATACGCACAACTTTTGTAATATAAATGTGATATAAAATGAAAAGGATTTTACCTCTACTGCTCCTGTGGCTAAGCCTGCCACTGCTTGCCCAAACGGTACCACAACTTCCCGTCGAGGCTTTTGCTAGTATTCCCGATGTCAGCTCTGTGCAATTGTCACCCGATGGTAAAAAAATTGCCTCCATTGTTCGTGTCGAACAACCTAAACTCAAGGGAACCGTTGTCAGCATTCTCGATTTAGAAACGGGTGAAAAAGACGTTGCAGTTCATACTGATAACCAAAAATTTGTAATGCTGTCGTTAAGGTGGGCAAACAATACTACATTGTTAATAAAAGCTCAGTTTCCAGCAAATCGTTATGGAACACCAACAACCGAAACCCGCCTAGTTAAGTACGATTTAACCACTCGAAAGACTTCGAGTGTACTTGCTCCTAGTGTTATCGATCGACTCAGTTGGATCCCCCAACATCAAGGGCAAGTTATCGATCTGATGCCAGATGACTCGGAACATATTCTGCTATCCCTTGATGGCATGGGCCAAAATGTAGGGGAAGACAGCGTACTCAAAGTCAATCTGTCACAGGGAAAGTCCTCCTACATTCAAAATGCTAAGCGTAATATCATCGGCTGGGTTACCGACAGGCAGCACAAGGTCCGAATTTCCATCTATAACGATGATACTGAGTACCGAATCTACGAACAGCCCGAACAAAAAGCAGAGTCTCGCTTGCTTTGGAGCTTTAAAGCTTTCTCTGAAGAGAGTGTCTGGCCACTGGGGTTTGATGCCGACCCGAATATTCTGTACGTACGCGCCTATCACCAAGGATTTGAAGCTATCTTTAAGGTGAATTTAACCGATCCTAAGCTCACCAAGGAGCTGGTGTACGCCAACGAAAATACCGATGTCGAAGGCGATCTCATCTATTCAGAATTAAAGAAAAAAGTTATTGGGATCAGTGAGGGTGATGGCGAAGAGTATACTTTTTGGGATCCTGAATATGCGGGCCTACAAAATGGGCTGAAAGCGGTATTACCCAATGCTCACAACTACATCACCCAATTTAGCGCCAATGAACGCCGCTATATCGTCTACTCCACCAGCTCGACTCAGCCCGGCACCTATTACTTTGGCGATAGGGATGAGAAGGCGCTGTTTCCGATTGCTGAGAGATATAGCAAGCTCAGCAGCGAGCAACTCGCCGACACGCAATACTTAAGCTACGAAGCGCGGGATAAACTCAAAATCGATGCTTACCTGACAGTGCCAAAGGGCCTCGAATCCAAGCAACTGCCAACCATTATCTTCCCCCACGGCGGCCCCATTAGTTACGACAGTAATGACTTCGATTATTGGGCACAGTTTTTTGCCAACCGTGGCTACGCAGTATTCAGAATGAACTTTCGGGGTTCAGCAGGCTATGGCTATGAGTTTATGAAAGCCGGCCTAAAAAGCTGGGGGCTCGAAATGCAAAACGATGTGGAAGATGGCACGCGTTACCTAATCAATCAAGGGATTAGCGATCCGCAACGTATCTGTATTGTCGGCGCGAGTTATGGTGGTTATGCAGCACTGATGGGCGCCGCAATGACACCCGAACTGTATCGCTGCGCAGTCAGTGTTGCTGGGGTGACAGACGTGGCTTACCTGGTAAAATCCAGTCGCCGTTTTACCAATTATGAAGTCGTCAAAGAACAAATTGGCGATGACTTTAACGTCCTCTATGAACGCTCGCCCATCAGCAAAGCCGATAAGATCACCATCCCAGTATTACTACTGCATGGCGATAAGGACCGAGTGGTCAAGGTACAACACAGCCGCGAAATGTTTGACGAGCTAAAATCTCGTAAGAAAAACGTCGAATATATTGAGCTTGAAAATGGTGACCATTATTTGAGTAACAATGACCACAGATTAACCACCTTTAAGGCGCTGGATAAGTTTTTAGCAGATAACCTAAAAACTCAGTTGTAGCATCAAAGCCAAATATAAAAAACGCGACTCAAGGTCGCGTTTTTCATTTAGCTCAACTCAAAAGATTAAGCGTAAGAATGCTCACCGTGTTGGTGATCGGTTACGTCACGCACACCCGTTAATTCACCAGGGAACATATCTAACAGTTGTTTTTCGATACCATCCTTTAAGGTGATATCCACTTGCGAACAACCGTTACAACCACCGCCAAACTGCAATACCGCAACGCCTTCTTTGGTGATCTCAACCAACATAATGTTGCCGCCATGGCTAGCTAATTGTGGGTTGATTTCTGATTGAATAACGTATTCGATACGCTCCACTAAAGGCGCATCACCCGCAACTTTACGCATTTTCGCATTTGGCGCTTTAAGGGTTAATTGCGAACCTAATTGATCGGTCACAAAGTCAATTGAGGCTTCTTCTAAGAAAGGTGCACTCTTTTCGTCTACCATAGCGCTAAAGCCATTGAATGCTAATTCAATATCATCGCTTTCAACGGCATCAGGTGGACAGTAAGACACGCCACACTCAGCTTGTGCGGTACCTGGGCTTATCACAAATACACGAATATGAGTGCCTTCAGGTTGATCTGCTAACAACTTTACAAAATGGGCTTGAGCCGCATCGGAAATCGTAATCATGGAAACCAGCTCCGTCAGGGGATACCTGAGTGTTTTAGTAAGAATTAGCCGTATGATACTCCTAGTCACTCGCGCTTTGTAGTCCCTAGGGTAGCAAGTTCTGGAATTTTGCAAAATCCATCACGCTTTAAATGCAGCAACTTAACATGCAAACCACTAATGTATGACTATCGCGACTCTATGTTTTCACCTGCGATATCTTCCAACAAGCCTGGCGCTTCGGCTCGTGCAAGACACCATATTTGAACATGCACGTATCGCGCTTCAAATAAACGGGCGATTTCCGCAACCGTCGTGCCTGTCGTTACCACATCATCCACTAACGCAATCCGTTGATAGGCAAAATCGGCATTTAACTCAAAGGCATCCTGTAGATTTCGTCGCCGCTGCGCGCCATTGAGTCCAGCTTGTGGGCGGGTATCTTGTAGCCGAACCAATCCGTCACTGATCAGAGGGAGCGAGAGCTGCTTCGATAATTCATGTGCGATGAGCCAAGCTTGATTAAATCCGCGTTGCCTTAATCGGTTGGGGTGTAAAGGTACTGGTACTATGGCCTGTGGTAGAGTGGTTAATCCTTGCTGTTCAAGCTGACCAACGCGCGCCACTAAGGCTTGGCACAATAAGGGTAAGGCGGCGAGTTGTCCCTGATATTTGATAGCGGCTATCCAAGGGCCAAAGCCTTGATGATAACTACAAGGAGCGATGACTTTTCGCGGCTGATGCTTTTGACATTGACCACAATATTCCAGCTCAAGTTGCATGGATTTGCCGCAACCTAAGCAAATGGGGCTGTGATACAAGCCAGTTTGCAGGCATACCTGGCAAAATCCTACTTCCGTTGAATTTAGGGATTGGTGGCACAGTAAGCAGCGGTTAGGTAAACTGCCTGCCAAGCAACGATGCACCCAATGCGAGACTAAGCGTAATAGCTTCGCCCCCTGTTGCGACCAAATCCATTTGCTATCGCCCGACATACAACATCCTATTTGAGGTATTTTAGTGAACGCTACAACGTCTACTCATCATCCCCAACTGCATATCGAAACCATTGGCCAAGGGCCAGATCTAGTGATGATCCACGGTTGGGGGGTTAATTGCGCCGTGTTTACGCCGCTGCATGAGCAACTGTCTGAGTATAGAGTGCACTATGTCGATCTGCCGGGTTTTGGCTTAAGCCAACCGATAGCGGGCGATTTATCTGCTTGGGTCGATGCGTTAATCAGTAGCTTACCCGCCAATGCAATTTGGGCTGGCTGGTCGCTGGGCGGTTTAGTGGCAACTCAAGCTGCCATTCGCTATCCATTGCAGATTAAAGGATTAGTCACTATCGCCTCTTCCCCCTGTTTTATGGCAAGGGAAGAAGAAGCATGGCCCGGTATCCCGCCACAAGTACTCAGTATGTTTGGCGAACAGCTTGGGCAAAATTTACCAAAAACCATTGAGCGCTTCTTAGCAATTCAGGCCATGGGCAGTGAAACTGCCAAAGACGATATCAAACAGCTACGGGATTTAGTCTTAGCTCGCCCACTTCCCGATGCTGCGGCATTAACTCAAGGCCTTGATATGCTGAACCAAATCGATCTTAGACCGCAGTTATCGGCGATACAGCAACCTTGGCTGCGGATCTGGGGCAGGCTCGATGGACTCGTGCCCAAACGCGTGCAACCTCAAATGCCCACCGCAAGCCATATCACAGATGTGATGCTCGCCAAGGCATCCCACGCACCGTTTGTGTCCCACAGGAAAGAATTCTTGCAAGCAATCACACCTTGGCTGGCGCAATTCAAGGACTAGCGCTTTATCTTTGAGCAATAAATGGCTAGTATTTAACCATTAAGGCTACAAGGAATTTTTCATGCTGCTTGTCAGTAATTACCCCCAAGTTCCGCTAGCGACCACCAATGTCGCGACGGACTCGGCTCGGGTCGACAATCAGCTCAAACCCGTGGTTATCCCACCACAGGCTGCGACTAAAGGCCATGAAGAACGCGCCTTTAACCCGCAAAATGAACGTACTGCCGACCAAGCTCAGCAACAGGCACGCTTACTCGAGCAAAATCAGCAACAAGTTCAAGATAAGCAGCAACAGCAGTCTTCACAGCAACAGAGCCAGCAACAGCAGGAAAAGCAAGCTCCTATTGTTGCCGCTGATCGCGCGCTTCCCAAGACATTAAAAGTGCCTGTACGCGGCCCAGCCGCGCTGCAACGTAAGGATATTCGCCTCAAAGTCGGCCAACAAAATCCGAGACCAGCCAATACCAATGCCAAAATGGGTACAACAACGGCTCGTCAACCTATTCAGGGCGAATCACCTCAGTTTTATCAGCAGGTTGGCCAGCGTATTGGACAATATTATGCGCAGCAAACTCAGCCTGAGACCGAACCATCTATGTCGGCTTGGATTTAAAAAATGCTGATTTGAAAGATAAAAAATGCCGCTAATCAGCGGCATTTTTTATTCGGTTACTTACCCGAGCGATACAGCTCTTGCTGGTAGGCTAGGCTGCCCCACAGGGCCCAACTTAAGGCCTTTTTCTCTAGCGCCTGCGCCGCGGGTGCATAAGGCGTTAAGTGCTCAGTTTTTTCATCATATTGGAAACCTTGCGCCGCTTTCTCTGGCTGCAGGATCACCACATCCTTGCCTTCCATCAACGCAAAATTTTTGTCGTATTGCATCAGTGCACGTCCAGGCCAATCATCGCTGACCTGAGTTAAGTCACGCCCTAACATAGGGTAAGAGTCTGAAATACCAATCAAAGATAACAAGGTTGGCGGTAAGTCGATTTGACTCACGATACGGTGATCGCGTTTTGGTGCAACATTATCCCCAAGGATTAACCCAGGAATACGGAAACGCGATACTGGCACCAGATCCGCACCACCGACTCGACTGTCATGGTCAGCTACCACAATAAAGACGGTGTCCTTCCAGTAGTCGGCATTTTTGGCCAGCTTAAAGAACTCACCAATCGCATAATCGGCATATTTTGCCGCGTTATTACGGGTTTGTTTTGGTTGCTCATACAGCTCAATACGGCCATCGGGAAATTCGAATGGATCGTGGTTACTCGAGCTAAACACTAAACTAAAGAACGGTTTACCTTCGCTATGCAGACGCTCAAACTCACTATTTGCCTTACGCATTAAATCTTCATCAGAAGCACCCCAAGAGCCGACAAACGCAGGAGATTTATAATCCTTCTGATCGATAATGTCGCTAAAACCATTCCCGAGGAAGAAGCTACGCATATTGTCAAAATGGCTCTCACCACCATAGATAAATTGGGTGGTATAGCCGTGATTTTTTAACAATTCAGCGATACTGAAGAAACCCGTCTGGCTCTTGCCTAATTTCACCACCGCACGGGCTGGCGTAGGGGTAAAACCAGTCGTAACAGCTTCAATTCCGCGCACAGAGCGTGTGCCAGTGGCGTAGAGATTATCGAAATACCAGCCTTCCTGTGAGAGGGCATCGATATTTGGCGTTAACGGCAAACCACCTAAACTCCCCACAAAACGGGCTCCCAGACTTTCTTGCAGCAGGATCACTAAATTTTTAGGCTTTCCGGTATAACTGGCTTGGTTAAAGCTCAGAGAGGGAAGTTCATTTGAGGTAAACGCACTCTCAGGGCGACCGCTCTCCTGCCTAATGACCTTGATAATCTCATCTTTGTCCAAGGAGCCATACACCTTAGAAGCATCTTCCTCACTGCCCATTTGTTTGATCGCAAACACTAAAGAATAAGCGGAGTTGATCACTAAGGAGTTTACTAACGGATCATCGGCAAATGCCACCATCGCAGGGTTAATCGGTCTATGACCTAAGGTTGAACGCGCACCCAATAGGGTCAAAACGATAACCAGCACGGCTAACACCGGGCGCCAATACCAACGGGGGAAACGCAGGTTTTTACACAACTTACCGCTCAATACCCAGCCGCCCCATAGGGTTGCGATACTCAGCACCACAGAAAAAATCAGCTCAAGCTTGCGTCCCGCCCACAGCATCGACAGCACTTCTTTGGGATAAATCAAATACTCCACATACAAACGATTAGGGCGAATGCCGTATTCCTCAATAAAGGCGGGCGTTGATACTTCGAGGAATAAGATAGTCCAGAGGCCTATGGTTAGCCATAAACGCAGAATCCATTGCCATGCTCGGCCAATCAAATGATCGCCCGAAAATATCGCTGTACCTAAGGCTGCCACACCCCATAACCAACATAGGGTTGCAATATCGACACGAATACCTTGCAGCAACAAATGCGACCAACCGTCAACAGCGGCTACACGTTCGCCTTGCCACAGGCCTAAACCGATTCGGCTAGCGGTAGCAATAGCCAGTACTAACAGACTGAAAATAAGAATGACGCGAAAGGGCCCGTGGGCGCCCTTGCGTCCACCAGCAGATAAACCTGACTGCATGTATTACCCCAAAAACATTAAACGCACACTCAGCTTTGGAGTGTCAATTTGAAAAATTACCAGAAGTTGCTATATGACAACCGATCTGGCTTAAGGTTGCATTAAATTGCCGCCTTTATATTACCTGTCGTAGCAAACATGCAACAATTTTGTGATTGAGGGGTAAAAAATGTCGACTCGGGCACATGCTAATGCCCGAGTCACATCGAGATGACTTACTTTTTCAGCTTAGCGAAAGCATCAGCAAAGGCATTGCCCATCGCCGCATTGACAGGGGCTGGCTTGGGTGCTGACCGCCCAGACTGAGGTTGTGATGATTTGTGCTGTGACGCTTTGTGCTGATTCGGTTTGTTACCCTGATGCTTACCCTGCACTGGCGTGCGAGTTTGCGACTTACTCTGATCAATCGCCTCATCCAGACGCATACTCAGGCCAATTCGGCGGCGCTCCACATCCACTTCCATCACCTTCACTTTTACCACATCACCCGCTTTGACCACGGTATGGGGATCAGTAATAAATTTGTCGGTTAATGACGAGATATGCACTAAACCATCTTGGTGCACGCCGATATCCACAAAGGCACCAAAGTTAGTCACGTTGGTGACAACGCCTTCGAGGATCATCTCAGGCTTGAGATCCTTAAGCTCTTCAACCCCATCTTTAAACTTAGCGGTTTTAAACTCGCCACGGGGGTCACGGCCAGGTTTATCCAGCTCGCTAAGGATGTCGGTCACTGTCGGCAGACCAAACTCAGGAGTCGTAAACTCCTGCGGTTTGATGTTGCGTAATAATTCTGAATTGCCAATAAGGCTCGCCACATCGACTTGTTTGGTCTTGGCAATCGTTTCGACCAGCGAATAGGCTTCCGGGTGAACCGCTGACATATCTAATGGATTATCGCCGTCACGAATACGTAAAAAGCCTGCGGCTTGCTCAAAGGCTTTAGGGCCTAAACGCGGTACTTTTAACAGCTCTTTACGATTTTTGAAGGCGCCGTTGGCATCGCGGTAATCCACCACGTTTTTGGCCAAGGTTTTATTTAAACCTGCAACTTGCGATAGCAAAGGCACAGACGCCATGTTTAAGTCCACGCCTACACCGTTTACACAATCCTCGACCACGGCTTCGAGCGAGCTAGAAAGCTGGCTTTGACTCACATCGTGTTGATATTGACCAACGCCGATAGACTTAGGCTCAATCTTCACCAGTTCCGCTAAGGGGTCCTGTAAACGACGGGCAATTGAGACCGCGCCGCGAATCGAAACGTCTAGCTCAGGGAATTCTAATGCCGCCAGTTCTGATGCGGAATACACCGAGGCGCCCGCTTCGCTCACCATCACTTTGGTCAGCTGTGGTTGGCTGTCCTTGAGGCTGGCGATCAACTCAGCCGCTAATTTATCGGTTTCACGGGAGGCGGTGCCGTTACCAATCGCGATTAACTCTACCTTATGCATTTGCACTAAGTTGGCGAGGGTACGAATCGACTTGTCCCATAAATTCTGTGGTGCATGGGGGAAAATCGTGGTGTGTGCCACCAACTTACCCGTGTTATCCACCACGGCGACTTTAACGCCAGTACGTAGACCTGGGTCTAGGCCCATGGTTGCCTTGGCGCCCGCTGGCGCGGCCATCAGTAAATCACCCAAGTTACGGGCAAATACGTTAATGGCTTCCGCTTCGGCGCGCTCACGCATTTGCGAGATAAACTCGGTTTCCATTTGCAGGGCAATTTTAATTCGCCACGTGGCAGTAACGACCGTTTTGAGCCACTGATCCACACTGCTATCGCCCAGCTTTAAGCCTAAATGCTCACTAATAATGACTTCACAGTAACTGCCTTGACCCGCCTCTGCACCGGGATCGGCATTCATCGATAATGACAGGAAGCCTTCATTACGGCCACGGAGCATAGCTAAGGCGCGGTGAGATGGCACTTTGGCCAAAGGTTCGTTGTGCTCGAAATAATCGCGAAACTTCGCGCCTTCCTTCTCTTTGCCGGCAATAACACGGCTCTCTAACACACTGTTTTGGCTTAAATGTTCGCGAACTTTACGCAGTAATTCCGCATCTTCGGCGTAGCGCTCCATCAGGATATAACGGGCACCTTCCAATACCGCTTTGGTGTCGGCAAAACCCGCTTCTAGATTCAGATAACCCGCAGCCAATGCTTCAATATCGGCATTGCGATCCGCTAACAAGGTTTCGACCAGCGGCTCTAATCCCGCTTCAATGGCAATTTGGCCCTTAGTGCGACGCTTAGGTTTGAAGGGAAGATACAGATCCTCGAGACGCGTTTTACTATCGGCGCCTTCGATTTCCCGTTGCAGCTCAGGCGTTAATTTACCCTGCGCTTGAATGCTGGATAAAATCACCTGACGTCTGTCATTCAATTCACGCAAATAACCTAAACGGGTGTACAGCGTACGTAACTGGGTGTCGTCTAAACCACCAGTCGCCTCTTTACGATAACGGGCGACGAAGGGAACAGTGGCACCATTGTCGAGCAAATCTATGGTGGCAGTGACTTGATGCTCACGAACATTGAGTTCCTGAGCAATAATTTGGGCAATAGTCTGCATAAATAAAGTATCGTGCCTAACGGTTTGATTAATCCTAATTGCGCCCAAGATACCACAGGCGCAGTCGTTGTTTCATATGATGCGAGCGATTTGCCGCTGAAAATCGCCGAGAGTTTGATCTCGCGAGGTTTATTCCCCCTCGTCCGCGAGCGCCGAGTCAAGCAAGGTGTCGAACGGCGTATAACGGATTTCGTTGATATACCATGTCTTTGGGCCAGAGGGCGTTTGCACCACCACTTCATCATCAACTTGTTTGCCGATAAGCGCCCGTGCCATGGGGGAATCAATAGTGATATAACCCAGTTTAGTATCGAGCTCATCTTTACCGACAATCCGATAACGCACGCGCTCACCCGCGTCGTTTTCAAGCTCAAACCAAGCGCCAAAGTAAATTTTGCCTTCCTGCTGCGGAGAATAGTCGACAATTTTGAGTTCTTCGAGGCGCTTAACCAAATAGCGAACACGACTATCTATTTGACGCAAAAGCCTTTTGTTGTAAGTGTAATCCGCATTTTCACTTCGATCGCCCTGCGCGGCAGCCTCTTGCACTTTGAGGGTGATCTGCGGGCGATATTCCTTCCACAGGTATTTTAATTCTTTATCTAAGGTCATCCAGCCTTGGCGGGTGATCAAATGCGCTTTCATGTTAAGACTCTATAGTTAACTAAAACGAGCATAATTTTAAACAGGCATAGCACTGATGATACTCAGAGTCGCCGCCAAAGTTAAGGACTAGCAAAAAGCACCGCTGCCAGAAATGCCAATTTAGTTACAATTTCATATGTATAGTGAATATATTCAACGATTCCCATGCAATTTCATTTGCTTAGTATTAACATGAGTTGGCAATTTGTCGCATTCGACCGTGGTTGGCTTACATCATGAGCTAGTCGCTCAGATTGAATCCAGCTATATTAAGCGCATTCTTGGCAGATTCGTTTTCAATTTCAGCCAGTTAATCTTTGTTGTATGACGGCATAAAAAATAAAAGCAATAATCCGAGCAATTTAAGGACATCCCATGGGACAAGAAACCTCGAAAATCCTCGTTGTCGATGATGATATGCGCCTACGAGCACTACTCGAGCGTTACCTGATGGAGCAAGGCTATCAGGTACGCAGTGCGGCCAATGCTGAGCAGATGGACCGTTTACTGGAGCGAGAAAACTTTCATTTGATTGTGCTCGATCTGATGTTGCCCGGGGAAGATGGCTTATCTATCTGCCGTCGTCTGCGTCAACAGGGCAGCACCATTCCGATTGTGATGCTCACCGCCAAAGGCGATGAAGTCGACCGCATTATCGGCTTAGAACTCGGTGCCGATGATTATCTGCCAAAACCTTTTAATCCGCGTGAATTATTGGCGCGGATTAAAGCGGTGATGCGCCGCCAAATTCAGGATGTGCCCGGCGCGCCCGCGCAGCAAGAAGCCGAAATTAGCTTTGGCGAGTTTTCACTCGACCTAGCTACCCGTGAGATGTACCACGGTGATGAGGCCATCGCGCTGACCAGTGGCGAATTTGCGGTATTAAAAGTGTTAGTTACCCATCCACGCGAACCGTTATCGCGGGACAAACTGATGAACCTCGCCCGTGGTCGTGATTATTCGGCGCTCGAGCGCTCGATTGACGTGCAGGTATCGCGTCTACGGCGCTTAATTGAAAAAGACCCCGCTAATCCGCGCTACATTCAAACCGTGTGGGGATTAGGCTATGTATTTGTGCCCGACGGTGCCGCCCGTCGATGAGCTGCTTTTGGCCTGTTGTTGACGCTTTTTTGGCACGACTATGAAACTTAAGTGGTGGCAGCGACTCCTTCCACGCAGCGCCTTTAGTCAAACGGTACTGCTGATTGGTTGTTTGCTGCTGATCAATCAGCTGGTGTCCTATGTCACTGTCGCTGTGTATGTGTTGAAACCCAGCTATCAACAAATCAACCAGTTAATCGCCCGTCAAATCAATCTGTTATTTGTCGATGGTGTCGATATCGGCCGCGAGCATTTAACCATAGTCGATGCGCTCAATGCCAAAGTCCGCGACGATGGCATGAAGGTGTATAACCAACAGCAAGCCCGTGAAGCTGGCATCGAACAAGCCACCTACTACGGTTTTTGGTCATCACAGATGTCGGAATATCTCGGTGGCGATGCCGAAGTCCGTGTTACCCACGGCAGTGTTTTGCAAATTTGGATCCGCCCACCGCAGGCGCCGTCTGTGTGGATTAAAGTGCCGCTGATTGGGCAAAATGTTTCCGACTTGTCGCCACTGACCTTGTACTTGATGGTGATCGGCGCACTCAGTGTTGCCGGCGGATGGTGGTTTGCTCGCCAGCAAAACAGACCATTAAGGCGCTTACAAAAAGCCGCGATCTCGGTGTCCCGTGGCGAGTTTCCCGATCCTTTGCCGCTTAAAGGCTCCAGCGAACTGGTGGAAGTGACCAACGCCTTTAACCAGATGGCCCATAGCATGAAGCAGCTAGAGCAAGATCGTGCACTGTTGATGGCGGGAATTTCCCACGATTTGCGCACGCCGCTGACCCGCATCCGCCTTGCCTCTGAGATGATGGTTGAAGAAGATCAATATCTTAAAGACGGTATCGTCAACGATATTGAAGATATGGATGCCATTATCAGCCAATTTATTGCCTATATTCGCCAAGATCAGGAAGCCAGCCGCGAGCCCGGGCAAATCAATAAACTCATTCAAGATATTGCCCAAGCCGAAGCCAATCGCGATGGTGAAATTGAAGTCGTACTGAGCGATTGCCCCGAGGCCTTATTTCAAGGGCTGGCGATTAAGCGGGTGTTGAGCAACTTAGTTGAAAACGCCTTTCGTTATGGCTCCGGCTGGGTGCGGATAAGCTCGCAATTTGACGGCAAACGCATCGGCTTTAGCGTTGAAGATAATGGCCCAGGGATAGATGAATCACAAATTCCTACTCTGTTTCAACCTTTTACTCAAGGTGATATTGCCAGAGGCAGTGTCGGCTCAGGGCTTGGGCTCGCCATCATCAAACGAATTATCGACCGCCACCAAGGCCAAATTACCCTCTCGAATCGCGCCGCAGGCGGTTTAAAAGCCCAAGTTTGGCTACCGCTAGAATAATCCCAAAATCATAATGACAACGCTGACATTTGATTGGTTCTGTCATATTTATGTCACGCGAAATTCATAAACTTTAGGCAGTTAACTTACCTTAAGTTTCCAATGAAGATTGCATCATGAAGATTTCGACCTTGTCACGTACTGCTTCGGCGCTGTTGTTATTGCTTGCGGGATTATTAGCAGCAGTAGTACTTTGGAGTAGCGATCAAAGACAGCAGATTGAGCAACAAACCCAAGTACTCCAAGGCCTGCAACAGGACTTTCTCGTAGGCGTGCGCCGCGATCTTGATGGCTATTTAACCAGCGGCAACGCGACCCAACTCGAAGAAGCCAAAGCCAAGCTGAGCAAAATCAAAAACCAACTCAGCGAACTCAACCTTGCCGCATCAGGCAATGCCGATGAGGAATTACAGGCAGGCCTGAATCAATTTATTCAAGACTTAGACACTAAATACCGCGCGGCGGGCAAACTCGCAGGCAACCCAAGACAACTGCTGGCTCACGCCGAATCCGAAATGCTCGACTATAACCGCAGGCTTGGTAGCTATGCCGACAAAGGCTTAGCCGTTAATGCAGCAATAGCCGAGCAATATTTGCAATTAAGCCGTGACTTTCCCAGTATTGTTTATCAACTGTCGCAGCTTACCGATGGCTATCTCATTGATAAAAACCAGCAACTTAAGAATATTCTCGACAGCACCAGTAAAGCGCTTAACCAATGGCGCGATCAACTCAACGCCCTGCCATTAATCGGTGTATATGAACAACAGGAAGCCGATGAATTTGCCCTCGGCGCAAGTGAGCCGCAGCAAATTGAAGTGGGCGAAAATGATCGCAACGAGCTGTTAAGCCTTGCCAATCGATACAATAAAGAAGTCGCCAATACCCACCAACTGCTGCAAGCCAATCAGGAGATGCAAGCGCAATTAATTCAAGCCATTAGCAGAGTTGAACAGCAGCTCATTGCCCTCGGTGAAGCCCAAGCGGCCAAAAACCAACAGCTCAAATATGAGTTACAAGTCATTCTTTATGCAATGGTTTCGATTATGGCGCTATTTGCGATCGGCTATTTAATCCTGCAACAGAACCGCGTGGTTAACCCCCTCAAACGCCTCAATCAAGCCTTTATGCAATTAAGCGAGTCCAACAGCCGTGAACGTTTGGACATCAATCGCCGCTGCGAAACTGGCCAAATTGCAGGGCATTTTAATCAGCTACTGCATCGTTTTGAACAGGAAGATGAACTCCAGCGCCAACAAATGACTAAGGTTTCTCAATCCTTAAGTCAGTTGGTCGCGCGCATTACTCAACTGTCGCAGCACACCGAACACACTCAGACCATAGTCGCCGACACGCAGTCGCAAACCGAGCATATCCGTAGCCTCGCCAATGAGGTCAGTCATACCTCGGCTCTAGTCGAGCAGAGTGCGGTCGAAACCATGCGCCAAATGCAGTCGAGCCAAGCCGAGGCCGAAGCGGTACTGAGTGCCACAGAGCAAACCCAAACGGCGGTTGGCCTTTGCCATGCCTCGCTCGAAAGCCTGAATAACTCAGTGGCAGATGTGGCAAAAATCATTGATGTAATTGGCAATATCGCCGAGCAAACTAATTTACTGGCACTTAATGCCGCTATCGAAGCCGCCCGTGCAGGCGAGCAAGGTCGCGGTTTTGCCGTGGTCGCCGACGAAGTGCGCAGCCTGAGCCAACGTACTCAGGTGTCGTTAAATGAAATCGTGAAAATCCTGCATCAGCTCACCCAATCTAACCTTGCTCTCGGCGAGAGTGTCGATGGCATTGCCCAAGCGACCAATAGCCAAAAACAGCGGGCACAGAGCCTATGGCAAATGGCACAAACCGTACAAAATCAAGCGAGTGAAATGGCCAATACCGCCAAACAAGGCTCGCTCAACGCCAAGGAACAGGTGGATTACCTCGATGAATTTGTTCGCAGCATGGATAACCTGAAAGACCAAGCGCAAACCAGTTCGCAGCAGAGCGAAGTCATCGCCCAAGAAGTACAGCAAAGCGTGGAAAATATCGAAACCAGTTTAGGTATTGCCGACAGTCGTGTCGTGCCAGTGCGCGCGGCTTAAGCTTAAGCACATAAAAATGGCAGCAAGAGATCAATCTTGCTGCCATTTGCAGGGGTTAACGAGCGTTAGTCGTTAACAGGCATTAGTCGTCAATGCGGCAACTGTGGATTTGCATGCCATCAAACTGACATTCCACATTAACCCATTTACCATCAAAGGTCGCTAATGAGGCATCACTAGCATGGTAACCCCACAGACTGTTCTGGCTCACCTTTCCGGTTAACTCCAGTTCATTACTCTGCTGTTCGAGATCAATTTCCTTCACTAGCCATTGGCCATCGGCTAATTCAACGCCCTCAATTTGCAGCCATTTTTGATCAAGGGTTGCAAGGGTTAAGCCATCGTCAAACTGGGTTCTCGCGTCGATAATAAAGGTAAAGCCATTGATTTGTAGCTGGTTATTGCTATCGAGCGTCGCTCGCCCTTCAAGCTCAAACTTGTTGCCTAAATCGGGTAATGGACCACCCGCATCTGAACTTTCAAAGTCGACCTCTTTGGCCCACAGGCCCTGAGCAGTGGATTGAATATCCACCTCTAGGCGCTTACCTTCCAGCAAATTGCTGCGATTACCATCTTCAAATTGAGTCTGTTCAGTCACATAGAGTCGTGTGCGGCTATTAAGCTCAAACTGGCTCTTGTCTTGGTTAACCCAAGTCACAGTGCCCTCTAACTCCATCTCGTTGAACGTCGGCACATCACTCGCATCTTCTACGTCGACTTCGTGGGCCTTAAATACGGCGCCATCCTGTTGACCTTCAACCTCAACCCACACACCTTCGGTGAGTTGACCCTTTGGGGTGATACCAGCGTAATCGATCAAGGCTGAGCCCAGGCGGAATTGCTGCGCAACAGGATCAAGCTCTGTTACTCGACCTTCGATTTCAGCAATTGCGAGATTTGGGAAAAGGTTAATCGACTCTACCTGCCATTGTCCGACCACTGTGGGGTAGCCATTTACCGCTACCCAATCGCCCTTTTTATATTGGCTAGCTGATGCAACGGCTAACTGTATGCCATTGACCGTAATATTATTTTGATTGATGGCACTGATTTCACCGACCAGCGCAGGATCGACAGCAACCGTTTTAGCCTGCTGACCTTGGTTAACCAAATCTAGGCGCATCCCCACTTGAATAGCTTTTGCATCCAGTGGCTGTTGTTGATAACGAATATCTGCATTGGCGATATTAATCTTGTATCCATTCACAGTGATCTGTTGATGGTCTGCGGACACTTGAGTCACAGTCCCCATCACTTTAGCGGGTAAATTCGCGGGAGGTGGCGCCACATCCGTTGATGAACCATCGCTACCACAGGCGGTTAATAGTAATGCGCTAATACCTATACCTACTAAGTGCTTATTCATTTTTTCTCCCTTATTTACCTTGTTAAATCAACGGCTGGCATCTTAGTATGGGAAACGTCAAGCAAACGTGAAGAAATGAAGATAAGCAATGAAAGTATTAATTGTTGATGACAATCATGATGTTATAGAAACAATCATGGACTATTTAACCCTCGAAGGCATTATTGCTGACTGCGCCTATCACGGTGAAAGCGCCATCAATTTAATACAGCAAAACCATTATGACGTGATCATTATGGATATTATGATGCCCAAATTAGACGGTATTCGTACGGTCAAAAAACTGCGCGAAGAGCTGTTTTGTAATACACCAATTTTGTTTTTAACCGCCAGAGATAGCCTGCAGGACAAAATTGACTCCTTTACCTCGGGCGGTGATGACTTTTTAAATAAACCCTTCGCCATGGAAGAACTGTGTTTGCGCCTACGGTCACTGCATAATCGCGGGCCGCGTTTAGATGTAGGCATATTGCGCTTTGGTGAAATCAGCTTAAATGTCGCAACGCAACAAGCATGCCGCGCGGGTAAGGAAATCAAGCTGAGTAAAATCCAACGCACGATTTTGACGCTACTGCTCAAACATGCCCCCGCCATTGTGAGTAAAGAACAAGTTATCGATGCGGTTTGGGGTGACGAAGCCCCCTGTAGCGACGCGCTTCGTAGCCATATTTACGGCCTGCGTAGTGCATTGGATAAGGGCTTTACAGATTCCAAACTAGAGACGATTCATGGCCAAGGTTACCGACTCCTCCCCTAAGCCATTACCGAGCTTATACAAAAAAATTCGCCTAACGTTTTTAGTGCTCACGAGCCTAATGTTCGCGATTTTCTGGGGTTTGATTTATATCGCCGAAGAACAAATTGAGGTCATTAGCCTTGAACACAAACTGGCGACCGAAACCCGCGAATACCAAAAAAACTATCAACGATTTGGCGATAAAGCCCAGCTCCCCGATATCCACGAACTCACCACCTATTGGAGCAAAGAGTTTGTGCCGCAATGGCTGCAAGCTTATCAACAAACGGGTTTTTATGAGCACCAATTGGGCGCCGAAGATAAGCACTTTTTAATTTCACCGCACCCATCAGGGCAGGGTTTATTGTATGTGGTGTATAAGGATGATGCGGATGACTTTCTCGATGGGTATGAGGACAGGCTGCATTTTTTGATATCCCTCTTCGGGGTAGGTTTACTGCTGTTCATCATGGCCTATGGCTTGTATTTTGTGCGGCTACTATCGGCACCATTTTTTGAAATTGAACGAAAAATCAATGCGCTGACGCCAGAGGAGCCGAGCTTTATCCCTAGCACGCCCTACCGTGAAACCCGCCATATCGAACAAACGCTACTGGAAAATAAAGCCAAAATTGCCGCCTATTTTACTCGGGAGCAGGAGTTTAGTCGCTTTGCCTCCCATGAACTGCGCACGCCCATTATGGTGATCCAAGGCTCGACAGAATTGCTTAAAAAACTACCAAACAACGCCAGCGAAGCCCAGCAGCGGATCGCTAACAAAGCCATTGCCCGCATTGATTACGCAGGCCAACAGATGAAAACCCTCACCGAAACCTTTTTGTTATTAGGAAAGGAACAAATTGAATCGCAACACTATGACCAAGTTGATTTAGCCGCACGGCTTACGCAGTTATTAAGTGAAATGGCGCAGCATTTTGCCAAACACGAAATCCACCATCAGCTCAACGTTAACCAAAATACCGCCATTTGCGCACCGGTGAGTTTTGTGGACATAGTGATAGGTAACTTAATTAAAAATGCCTTTAACTACAGCAGTGGCGATATTGAAATCACGTTGAAAAACAATCAACTAACCATAAAAAACCCGCTTAGTCACCACAGCGCCGAGCCCACGGGCTATGGCTGTGGTTTGATCATTATTGAACGGATAAGCGAGCGCATGGGGTGGCACTTTTCGGCCCAAAGCCTAGGGAATGACTATCTGGCAACAATCCAATTTATGGATAACGGCGAGCCACAACAGCATCTAAATTAATCCGCTTAAATTCTTCACAACTGCTTCACGCTCGTCTTGGCATGATACTCGCTGCAGATGAGTCGCCCAGCGGCGTAAGATCAGAAAGAGGACATTTAGATGAATAAAATCACCTTAAGCATGTTAGCAATCACATTGTCATTGAGTGCCTTGTGCAGCCAAGCTGGATTTCAACCAACAACGGGCGAACCCCAATTACGTGGCGGTTTTCAAGGCCCTAGTGCACGGCAAATCATTCATGATGTCGTCAGTGCGCTCAATGCCAGCGATGACACTCAAGTGGAGTTAACCGGTCATATCATGTCTTCAATTGGCCACGATGATTATATTTTCCGTGACAGCACGGGCGAGATTAAAATCGAAATTGACGATGATCTGTGGCTCGGACATACCGTCACACCAGAAACCCAAGTCATTATTCGCGGTGAAGTGGATAAGGATTGGTCAGAAGTCACTATCGATGCCGACAGCATTCAACTCGCTCAATAACCGTATAAAAATCCCAAATAAAAAAGCCAGCCTAGGCTGGCCATTGTTCTCGCTCAAGCAAGCGACACATCAGCCCCATAAGTTCAGGGGCATCCGCTTATCTTAACTTAAAGCCGCCAACACCACTTCGGCCTTGCTGACCTCGAATGACTTAGGTGCTTCAACATTCAGTAACGTCACCACGCCGTCATCGATGATCATCGCATAACGCTGTGAACGCACACCGCCAAAGCCTGCGGTATCCATCTCTAATCCGAGCGCCTTAGTAAAGCTGGCATCGCCATCGGCTAGCATCAGTAGCTCAGACGCATTTTGCGCCTCGCCCCAGGCTTTCATCACAAAGGCATCGTTTACCGATACACAGGCAATTAAATCAACGCCTTTGGCTTTAAACTGATCGGCCAGCACCACATAACCTGGCAAATGTGCTTCAGAACAGGTTGGTGTGAAAGCACCAGGCACTGCAAATAACACTACTTTTTTACCCGCAAACAGCTCGGTAACTTGATGATTTACCATGCCATCTTTTGTTAATTGGCTTAACGTCGCCGCTGGTAATTTTTGACCTTGAGCAATCATGTCTCTCTTCCTTTAGTTAACGTAACTCGCCCATACTAGCCCGAATCGGAAATGATAAACACCGAGAGAAAAAGGGGATTTGTGCAGTGAAGCAAATTACGATACGGGAAAACCTAGAATGGAATAGCAAGTTTTTACTTTGGGATGCACCACTTACTTTTTTTGAATAAACGATGGCTATTTTTCGATCCCAACGTTTGAGCTTAGCGGCGCAGCATTTTTGTGTCGGCTTGACCGAGATTTATGGTTACCTCGAACTCAAGGCCTGCTAGTTTCTCAGCAATAAGTAACTTCTTTGCACGCTCCGTCGCTATGATCATTCGGCCACGGCTATTACCAGAGCCGAAAACAACATCAGTGCCAGAAAGATCAGATTCTGGTTCCTTTAGAAGAATTGCGGGTGTTGCACCAGCAACAGCCTTATGGAAACCACACGCAGTACAAAAGGATTCAAATTTTGTTTTTCTTGATGCAGAGTCAAACGATGTTATCGATGTTGGTTTTATCACAAAGAATTCAGAATCAGATGGGAGGGCAAGAAATTCAAGCCCACCCAGTTGCAATCGTTGACATGTCTCCTTGAACTTAAGGGAGGCGATGTTGTAACCGTCATAGGTTGCAGATAAGTCGTATTCCCTCTTTTTGACTCGAAAGAGTGAATTAATAAAATAAAGCTCCGTCTTATAACCACATACGGAGCAAATAGGGATATCTTGAACCTCCTCAAGCAGGCTGTCGCAAGAGCCACACATGTTTGAATCGTTATCACGACCGTGAAGGGGAAATGCAGCCACTAACTTCCTCTAATTAAAAAATAAATGAGGCCACCCAAGATAAAACAAGAACCTAATGCACTTTAGGTTTGCGCACAACTTACTCATAGGCCATTGAAAGAACTTGAGCAGCATCATAGGCAAAAAATCGACATAGCAAAGTATTCACTTTACGATGAGAGTAGACTTTTTTCAACATGGTCAACTCATACTTTAGCCTACCCTAAAGAGCAATTGAGATTCGTTGAAAACACAATTACACTGAGATAGATTAAAATATTAGCAACTAAATTTAACATCGGTATGCGACAGGGAAATGTTATGAAATTAAACTATGCCATATTTGCGATTGTTGGCTTTTGTGGGATATTTTTTACTGCAAAAGCTCATGCAAATACTCCAGAATTACCCGCTTGTTCAGCAGTCGTTTGTGAAAAAGTCTTCCTAGATGAAAAGCACATGCAAGCTACGCTTTTTGTTTGGACTGGTGATGCAAAGATTTTACATTCATATACTTTTGAGTTAAAAAATAAAATTTCATTTGATGATATAAGCACTAACATTAAGGAATTAAAGGTTGGTACATTAGATTCGAGTGTTCAAAATCTTCCGCCCCCAGCAGCCCCTTGTAAAAGCGGAGTTTGCGCAAGCGTTTTACAAGAAACATTCCAAACAATGACACAAATGGTAACAGTCAGCCTAATATTTATACATTTAGATGGTGAATTAGTTTCAGTGTCATCTGTAACAAATGAACAAACATAAATGACTAAGTAGTGAATAAGCGAGACCCCAATTATCGAAATTCTTTATGCATAAATAGGCAGTTATATATTTACTGACGCAACTTCATTAGAAGTAAAGTATATTAACGCATGAAGCGAACAGCATTTTTCGAAATCGTTTAATTATCCCATTGCTAAGTTAAAAAAGCAGCGTATCTATTGATACACTGCCTTTTTAGTGTGAGATCTACTTTTTACCCTAGAGGGTATTACTCAAGCATTAATCGTGATGATTTACATAAGATTTTATTTGGCTCTAAAAGTATTAAACCCATTTTTCACGCTTACGCATTGCTGCTAATAGCCCTAAACCAAGCAGAGCAAAGAAAGAAACTGCGCCGCCTTCTTCGACAATAATTACCTCACCAGAGCTATCGCGGTCACGACTTTCTAGCGGCAAGGCATATAAGCCATCAGTATCATCGGCGCTAATGGTCGCAACAATATCGCTATAACCAACCTCATAGACATCGATTAATACATCGTAGTGATCCGTTTGATAGCCAGTGTAGAGGGTCGTCAGTACTTCGTAATCATCCTGAGTCGAGTCACCGTAGATGGTAAACACGTCCGTGGTGTAGTAATGCACCCAAGGGCCACCGTTACGGCTGAGGTATAACTCGGCAAACAGGTCGGCGCGCTCATTAAGATATGCACCAAACACATCTACATCGAAGGTCACGCTAAAGGTTTGATAAAACCCATCGTAATCAAAGTCTTCAAACAAACGGCTGCTGGCATCAAAAATCGCAAAGCTGTGATAAATAGGGGCGCGATAGGGATCTTCTGTGGCGGCGCTTGAACTGGGGATCGGCTGACTCGTATGTTTGGCGATCACTTGTTCGCGAGTCATGGGGGTTGCACCCATCAATTGTACTCGCTGAACATTCGCACCTTGTGCCGAGAAGGACGGTGCCAGCGATTTAACCGCAGCGGCAGTAGCTTCCGCTACACTTTGAGCGGGAGCCGACTGTTGCAATAGGCTTAAGGCTTGCTGCTCTTGCTTGACGGCTTGCTCGGTATCGGTCTTTTTCATCATACCAATACTCGCTGCACTAAAAGGCGCCAAGTTTGACTCGTCGCTCGGCTGCGCGCTCACCATTGTCGATGCCAGAAATGCACTGGCCAATACTACAGCCTTCACATACGTCGTGGTTGCGATAACTTGTTGTTTCACTGTGTTCATCTTGAATACCCCATTGGATAATCCGCTCAAATTGGTGACATTAGAGGGCACTCAAGGTGAACATAAGCTGAACATTAAAATCTGCTGTATTTCAGAGCAACACTACTGTTCAGCCTTAATTCATCTGCTGTGGTTAACACTACTAATATGTCACAGGATATGACTCCTGATATGTAAAGAGGTTCGATGAGGATTAACTCGATAAAATCTCACGAATCACAGTGAATTTTAAAGGAATTGTGTTTACCAATTGGCTGATCTCTATGTGTTTGTTATGGTGATGAGGTATTCTTAGTCGACTCGATAAGCTAACCAGCTCGCCACTTACTTAAGATCGCCGAACCTGTACGGGTAACAGATATGAAACTTGGTTTGACACTGACCCTAGTCGCTTGTTTATGTGCCTCCTTTGGCTGCATAGCGGGCAATGATAAACACGATGATCGCAATCAATCGCGCGACCAAGGCGTTAAGAATGAGCAGCGCCGCCTTGTGGTGAATAGTCCAGACCAAGCCGTGGCTATGGCGCAGCGTCAATATCGAGGCAAAGTGCTCAGCGTGCAGTCGAGCGGCTCAGGCTATAGAGTCAAAATCCTCAATAATGATGGCCAGGTTTTTTCAGTTTCGGTGGATGCCGCCACAGGACGCGTGTCGAGGAATTAATATGCGACTCTTACTCGTTGAAGACGACTTAGCACTGCAAGCCAACTTAAAACAACACTTGCTGGATGCCCATTACAGCATTGATGTCGCCAGCGACGGCGAAGAGGGCTTGTTTCAAGCCGTTGAATATAACTATGACGCCGCCATTATCGATGTCGGTTTACCTAAACTCGACGGTATTAGCCTTATCCGCCGCATTCGCCAAAAAGAGCGCGCTTTCCCTATCTTAATTTTAACCGCGCGCGACAGCTGGCAAGATAAAGTCGAAGGCCTCGATGCCGGTGCCGATGATTATCTCACTAAACCGTTTCATCCCGAGGAATTGGTTGCCCGCCTTAAAGCACTGATCCGACGCTCGGCAGGTAAAGCAAGTCCAATCATCACTAACGGTCCCTTTAGTTTAAATACCAGTAGCTTAGAGGTGCGCAAAGGGGATGAACTCGTCACGCTAAGCGGCTCTGAATACAAACTATTTGAGATTTTTATGCTGCATCAAGGCGAAGTGAAATCTAAAACAGCACTCACCGAACATATTTATGATCAGGATTTTGACCTCGACTCTAACGTTATCGAAGTCTTTATCCGCCGTTTACGCAAAAAGCTCGACCCCGATAACCAATACAATCTAATCGAAACCCTGCGCGGCCAAGGCTATCGTTTAAGAGTCATTGCTCCTGAGCAAGGTACTGATGAGTAAACGCGCGCTTGCCTGGCAGTTGCTCAACTCCTTAAAGACTCGGCTCGTCCTTAGCGCGCTGTTGTTTATATTGGTGCTGCTGCCGCTGATTGGGGTCGCCCTCAATGACGCCTTTGCTGAACAGGTAAAGAGTGCCGCTAAAAATGAGCTAAGTGCCTATGTATATTCAGTATTAGCGGTGACTGAAGTCGAAAATAAACGGATTTTTATTCCTGAATTAGTGCTCGAGAACCGCTTTAACCTTATTCAATCAGGCCTCTATGCCATAGCCACCACCGAAGATGCGGAGCATAAACAGAGCATCGTCTGGCATTCGCAATCCTTTATGGGCATCACGCCACCAGCACAGTTCACCATTCCGCCAACGGGCCAAAGTGCCTTTGAGCAAATCGACCTCGCGGGCGCGCCACACCTTATCTATAGCTTTAGTGTGAGCTTTGCCAGCCTGAATGAAAATGTGCCGGTGACTATCCATATCATTAAAGATGAACAGGAGTTTCAGCAGCAGATAGCTCAATTTAATCAACAGCTTTGGACTTGGTTACTGATCTTAATTCTCGTGATGCTGATATTTCAGCTGAGTTGGTTGATTTGGACCATTAGACCACTGGCACGCTTTACCCAAGAGCTGCACGATGTGGAACAAGGTAAATCAACCCAGCTGAGCAGCCAGTACCCCAGCGAGTTACAAGCGGTGGCGAGGCAGCTCAATATCTTGCTCAATACCGAACAAACCCAGCGTAAGCGCTACCGCAACGCCCTTGCGGATTTAGCTCATAGTCTCAAAACACCACTGGCGGTGATTAAAAGTCAGGTGGATTTAAGTGAAGCCTCGAGTGAGCAAGTGTCGAACATCAGTCGCATCATCAGCCACCAGCTTAAACGCGCCCAAACTGCGGCGGCCGCCTCATGGCATTTAGGGATTAAGGTTGATGAGGTGGCCAATAAACTGCTACGCACCTTAGCCAAGATTTATCGAGAACCGCAAATTAACCTCGGTGGCGAAATCGCTGAACAAGCGGTTTTTAAGGGCGATGAAGCCGATCTCACCGAGATTTTAGGTAACTTACTCGACAATGCCTGCAAAGCCGCTAAATCAACGGTCAAATTAACCGTCACCGGCGATGCTTATCAATTGCAACTTTGTATCGAAGATGACGGCCCAGGGATCAGCGAACCCCTACAAACGCAAATCTTTGAGCGCGGGATCCGCGCCGATTCCTATCATCAAGGTAACGGCATAGGTTTAGCGATTGTCCGCGATTTAGTGGATAGCTATAACGGTCGAATTTCTGTTTCCCGCTCAGAAAATTTAGGTGGCGCCAAGTTTACCGTTAACTTTACTCATTCTGCTTAATCTTTTATTTTCAATGCCATATATCGTTTTATTGGTAAGAAAATAAATCTACAACACGCTTTTGCCGCACAATATACTTTCAGCTTATGTTCATATTCACGCGCCTATGATGCCAATAACATCCGCAAATAGGATTATTGGAGCGAACCATGAACAGATTATATCGATGGAAATGGCTAGTGTTATCGGCGGCTTTAGTTGCTCTGCCTTTCACCGCGCCGACGCAAGCTGCGGGCGTATCCATTAGCCAAGGTTCAAGTGCTTCATTGAGCCAAGCCGAACTCGAGCAGATGCTTGCGCCTATTGCCCTCTATCCCGATAGTTTGTTGAGCCATATTTTGATCGCCTCAACCTATCCACTCGAAGTAGTACAAGCGCAACGTTGGTTGGAAGATCATCCTAAGTTGTCGACTGATCAAGTGATGTCTCGCACCGAAGACAAGGACTAGGACCCGAGTGTTAAAGCACTAATGGCTTTCCCCAATGTCTTACAGAAAATGAGCGAAGATTTGGATTGGACCCAAAGGCTTGGCGAAGCCTTCTTGGCCGATGAGGCGCAAGTGATGGACGGTATTCAATCACTCAGACAACAGGCGGATAAAGCCAACAGTTTAGCCAGTATGGAGAATATGGCGGTAACTCGCGCCAATAACCAGATCATCATCGAGCCTGTACGCCGCGAAGTGGTATATGTGCCTTATTATGACCCCCGCGTAGTTTACGGTACTTGGCGTTGGGGCGTGGCCTATCCGCCTGTATATTGGGAGTTTGGCGGCTATGTTGGCTACCCTTACCGCCCAAGCCATAGCTACTTTTACTGGTCGCCTGGGATCCATATTTCCTTTAACTACTTCTTTAGCTCATTTCATTGGCATCGCCATAAAGTCGTCGTGATAGATCACCATCACTCCCACCATTATCGTCCACGGGAAAGGTACTCGGTCAGCCATGGCGCTCAACCTTGGAAGCATAAACCCGAGCACAGACGCGGCGTGGTTTACCATAATCCCGTGGTAAAAGAACGCTACTACGCTGACAGCAAGTTCCGTGGCCGCGACTCCCACTCCAGTGGCAGCAGCCAGCACTTTACCAGCCAGTACTCGAAATCAAGGGAACACCAAAACGCACGTTATAACCGAGACAGCAAGGGCTATGATAAAAGCCATGATAAGGATAGAGGCAATAACTTAAGCCGCGACAACAACTATAGCCGCGAGCGGGCGCCCAGCTTTCAGAATACTCAAGCCGAGTTAAAAGAGCGCCGTGTGGCACCGACGAATTCGGCGCAAACCAAAAGGGAAGGTTACCAAAAAGAGCGTAACGACAATGCCCGCAATGATAATCAGGTAAGGCAAATGCAGGCTAAGGCATCGCGGGAACAAGCTAAGGATATCTCGCAAAGGCAGTATCAGAGTCGAGACCAGCAGCCGCGTAACGTCGAGACTCGCTCTCAGCCACAAAGACAGGAAACGCGCCCCGAGGTGAGACGCTCCGAACCACAACGTATGGAGCAGCCCCGTCAAGCACAGCCAAGACAAAGGGAAGAGACGAGAGTAAGGCAGGAACCCCGACAAAATATGCAAGCATCACGCAGTGTGGAGCGTAATCAAGGCCGCTCAACTCAGAGCCAAGAACGTCGCCACCGGGAATAAGCAAAGATCAAATATAGAAAAAGAGCGCGAAGATTCGCGCTCTTTTTGATAGCTCAGTCGTTAAAACTTTAAGGTCAAGGACTGGCCTTCACCCATGCCTTGCCACTCGATGGTCAACTCCATTATCTCATTGATAATATGTTCAAAGTCAGATTGTGATATCTCAGGTACGGCTAATTTACGGTTACTACAGGCCTGCTCGAGTAAATAGATAAATCCCGCATAGCTAGGCGTATCAGCAGACCATAGCAGAGATTGCAATGCTTCGACGATCGATTCGGTTTGCCAAATGTCAGTTTTATCAGCAACCGCTAAAGAAGCTTCGTTATGCTCAAGGGTGAAATTGATATCGGCACCAGCACGTATTTGCGCGAAAAAAGCGCCTTGAATCCGCAGGCGTTTTTCAACGACGTAGTGAATCATATCGTGGGGAGCAATCCCCTGCTCAGGCATCTGAGTTTGTGTGGCACTACCATCCATGCGAACACAACGTAATTGAGCGTAACGGGTCGAACCTTTAGTGAAGATAACTTGCATAGCGCTGTCCTTAATGTATCCATGTCCTATCGCCAGACTGACTCAAGTATAGTGCTAAATGGATAAAAAACGGCCTAAAAATTGCGTTCAATAAAACGCAAACAATCATCTGCAGATAAGGGTTTACTGAAATAATATCCCTGCACCAGATCGCAACCCATGCTCGAGAGCAACACCAGTTGTGCCTCGTTTTCCACTCCTTCAGCCACCACGGTTAACCCTAACTCATGGGACATCGAAATCGTGGCCGCGCTGATTGCCGCATCGTTTGGATCATTTTCAATATCCTTGACAAAGGAACGGTCGAGCTTAAGCCGATCTAAGGGCAGCAACTTCAAGTACGAGAGTGACGAATAGCCGGTGCCAAAATCATCAATAGCCAATTCAATCCCATATTGACGCAACTCGGCCAGCAACTTGGCATTTTGCTCAGGATACTGCATGGCGACACTTTCAGTGATCTCAAGCTCCAATGCTCCCTTGCCAAGATCATATTGAGCTAACACATTGATAATATCAGCAACTATGGTCTCTTTACGCAGCTGATGCGCCGACAGATTAACCGCCATTCGCAAGTCTTTCGCGCCTTTTTTACGCCACTGCGCCAGTTGTGCGAGTGCTTGCTCTAATACCCATTGGCCGATGGGGATAATCATGTCGATCTCCTCGGCAATAGGAATAAAGCGATCGGGAGCAACCAATCCCAATTCGGGATGCTGCCAGCGGATCAACGCCTCAACACTCACCATTTGTCCGGTGTTGATATCGATCTGCGGCTGATAATGCAGCAGTAACTCATCACGGGCAATGGCTTGCCTGAGCCCAGTTTCAATTTGCTGGCGCTCAGTCACTAAGGTATTCATTGCAGCGGTGAAAAACTGATAGTTGTTTCGCCCCGCCGCCTTGGCGCGGTACATGGCCATATCGGCATTTTTCATCAATGCCTCAACACTGTCACCATCGGTTGGGAACAGGCTGATGCCTATGCTAGGTGATGAATGTAAGGGCTTGTTATCTATGATGTAGACTTGATTCAGACCGCTGCGCAAGGCTTCCGCCACCTTAGCGACGCTATCGTGATTCGTATCGGACAACACCACGACAAATTCATCACCGCCTAAGCGCGCGACGATATCGTCACTGCTTACAATACTCTTTAAGCGCCGCGCCACTTCGAGCAACAACATATCGCCGACATGATGTCCCAGGGTGTCGTTAATATTTTTGAAATGATCCATATCGATAAACATTACGGCAATCTGGGTTTGGCTGACAAAAGCCTCCTGAAAAACCATCTCCAAACGCGATTGCAGACTCAAACGATTCGGTAGCAAAGTTAAGGAATCATGATGCGCTAAGAAGTGAATGCGCTCCTCATTCACCTTGCGTTCGCTGATATCGGTAAAACTGCCGATGTAATGGCTGATTGCCCCAGTTTCGTCGCGAACCACAGACATCATCAGCCATTTCGGGAAATCATAGCCATCTTTGTGGCGATCCCACACTTCTCCTTGCCAAAACCCCGTTTGCTCAAGCGCAGCTCGCACTTGAGCATCAATGTTTTTATCGGTTCGAGCGGCTTCAATAAAACGACAGTTTTTACCTATGATTTCATCCCTTGAGTAACCAGTAATTTGGCTAAAGGCGCTATTAACATCCACGATGACATCATTGGCATCGATAATAGTGATACCTTCCCCACTTTGCTGGAATACCTGTGCCAACAAGTTAACTCGGGCAATAGTGCGCTCTTGCGCGGTAATATCTTCCACAATAAACAGGATAAGCGGCTCACCATTAGCTGCGGCCACTAAGGAGCCATTCAGTCTGACGGCTACTAGCTGTCCGTCTTTATGCCGATAGTGCTTCTGATAAGGACCATAACGGCGTGTTTGCTTGAGGCGTTCAAGCTGCTCAGCCTCAGTCACTTGGTAACGAATCGGGGTAAGCTCCCAAGGATCAAGCGCTTGAAGCTCCTCTAGTGTGTAGCCCGTAATTTCAGTAAATGCTTGGTTAATGGCGACAAAGTGCCCATCCTCAAGACGTTTTAAAACATGGCCAACGGGTGCCTTATCGAATAGGTTACGGTATTTTTCTTCGCTCTCGACGAGGGTGGCTTGAAATGCTTGATTACGCGCAATCTCCTTCGAAAGTGCCATAGTTTTTTCTGCCACTTTATCCTCAATCCGATGACGCTCACCGGAAGAGATTAATGTCACACCACTCACAACGGCACAGGTGATAAAGGCTAAAAGTAATAGCAACAGTGACAGACTGTAAGATTCACCCATCAGTTGAGCATACGACTCGTAAATCACAATATGCCATTGCCTATCGGCAAGCGTTAAGTGGGCCTGATAGTATTGGCCTGTTTTATCGCTATGTAACTTACCAGAAAAGGTAGGAAATTCTTTCTGACTATTCGCATAGAGCAAGGCTCCATCAGCACTCATATCCGTTAGCCGCCAATGCAAACCTTTTACCTGTTCGACTTTATTGATGATGCTTTGGATATCGATCACCGCCGAACAAAATCCTTTAATGTTACCAACGCGATCGAAAGAAGGCACCAATAGTAGCGTGCCTCCAAGGCCATGAGGGTCTTCAGCTAATTGGATTTTGCCTGTGATGACCGGCGCAAGCGTTGATCTCCCTTTTGCTATGGCTGCCGCCCTCGCAGACTCGCTGTTGAGATCTAATCCAAGTACGGCGCGACTGCTATACATAGGTTGCACATACTTAACAGGCACAAGCCAGCCGTCGGCGTTTGGTTTGCCCCCCTCTAAATATTTGATATTGAAAGGTCGCCCCAGCTCAGCTGTGGTTGCAGACTCAAAACTCTGTTTATCGCTCGCCGCAATCAATGGTGACCAAGCCCAAGCCTTAAAGCCATCTAATTGGAGTCGATTACGTTTACCGAACTGAATAAATTCATCTTCCGTGACTATTTCACTGTTATCAAACAGGCTGGCAAGGGCAACTAATTGTTGTAGATTGGTTCCCTGAAAAGTTTCCACACTACTGATAATCGCATTGGATTGAATTTGAAACTTATCCTGCAGTTGCTGCCGCTGGTTCATATCTGCGTAATAATAAATCCCCACGCAAAGTAAAAAACCAATCACCAAAGGTAGTCCTGTTTGAATCCGCCTTGAGCGCCAAATGGGTCGCCTATCAAACACTAATATGGTTAGCGGGATAAAAATGACCGCTCCAAGGAAATCGCCCATCCACCAATTGAGCATACTGGTAACGAGATCCGAACTTGGAATCATGCCGTAAACTGCAAGTGCAGCATTACCCAATAGAGAGGCAATAATACAACCAGCACTGAGACTAACCATTGATTTTATAACAGTTTCTGGTTTATCAAAGGTCAGTAAAGGATCGATGTATCGAATAATTCGAGCAGAAATAATGGTCTGTAGTAACGTTCCCAAGGCAATACTGACGGGCAACCAACCGAGATGTAGTTGCCCACCAATATTAATATTAATCAGCAATGCCCCTATAAAAACCCCAATCCAAGGCGCATATGCTTTCCATAAAAGACAAGCAGCGATTGCGATCCCTGCCGCAGGCCAAATTGCCGCAGAATATCCGGGAGGTAAGGCAATCATCAAACCCATTTTACCGACAATAAAGTAGGCTAAGGCTATGAATAAATTGACCTTAAAATAGTGCGCAAATGCGTTGATATTTAATCCCTTGTAGTAATTGGGTTGATAATCAGAATGGGCCCATAATGCCTTAATCTACAAATCAATCTCAAGAGTAGTCAAACCGTTAGCTCATTGGGGGCTGAAAACCAAAGCGGTACCATGATGTAAAAATTATTTTTACGCTGTCTAACCAGTTAAACTGCCACAAAACACCCTAGGGTGATAGCTATGCTTTATTGTAGGATTCAGCATTGAATATCGGCAAGGCATCACTAAAATCAGAAAGTATAAACAACCAACTCGGCAAATAAGCGCGCAAAACGACTCACAGTAAAGCCAAGACATTTACATATCGCCATCACATTTTCCACACAGAATGTGAGTGAAATCAGTTTATTTTTAGTTAAATATGTAACCACAATGTTTAGCCATGGTTTCAATTAAGGTTTTTTTAATGCAAAAGCCCTTTTGTGACCTAGATCTACTTTCAATCAATCCCCGCTTCTTGTTATCCTCCCGCCCGCACAAAAAAGTTGCAGCTTGAATTTTTATTCAGCCAACAATTCTTCTCGCTCAACGCCGGACCTGTTAATTGAAATTCGCACTCAGCCAATTTTGCGCTGAAGGATTGAATCTCGTTGCGAGGTTCTCCCACTTCAGTATGACAAACTTAGCCTTGCTTTTTGGGTTACTGTTTGTGCTGCCCGCAGCTGACTTAGTGTCAGTGATGGTCGGCGGCTGCATCGATATTGGCGAATTAATCACCCTGAGCGATGGATTTTTAATCGAGTTTTTCGGCGCCACGCTGCTGAGCATTTTGCTGCTCAATCCCCAGATTATTAAGCAATTGTGGAATTTGTTCGACAATGGCTTCAAGTTTTTCAACAGCTTAGATTTAACTAATGCAGCCCTGTTTTTAGCACCCCCAAGGCTAAAATCTCTCGAGCACCTTGCGCACGGTTGTCGCGCCCCACCATTGTAACTCTCTGTTTTAAAATTCAAATTTGCATTAAGCGCTGAAGGTCGATCCTCAATCTTACATTGGGGTGGCAGGCATTTTTTGTGCCGCGCTCGAGCCACTTTCGGATTTGCCTTCGGATAACGCCGCTCAATGCTACTGCCAATCTCTCAGGGCAGAGTTGTAAACCTTAGGGTTAGAGGAATCTTCCTTTGTTAATTCGAAATTTAAGTAAAGTAGCATTCGCGGCGCTTGCCCTGATGCTCGCAGGCTGTGATGGCGGCGTATTGGATCCCAAGGGCCAGATCGGTGCCGATGAAAAGCACCTGATCATCATCGCTACCCTACTCATGCTGATTGTGGTTATCCCCGTGATCTTTATGACCTTGTTCTTCGCTTGGAAGTATCGCGATGGTCGAGATCAGGAGGTTTACGCGCCCAAATGGTCCCATTCGAGCGCGATTGAAACCGTGGTTTGGATTGTGCCGATAGTAATCGTCGTGATTCTAGGGGTGATTACCTGGGGCTCTACCCATGATCTCGACCCTTACAAACCACTCGAACACGAGGCCAAGCCGATTACGGTTGAAGTGGTTTCTATGGACTGGAAATGGTTGTTTATCTATCCAGAACAAGGTGTTGCATCGGTAAACGAACTGGCTTTCCCAGCGAACGTACCAGTGAACTTTAAGATCACCTCTGATACCGCAATGAACTCTTTCTTTATCCCGCAGTTAGGTAGCCAAATCTACTCAATGGCAGGGATGACGACTAAGTTGCACCTGATTGCCAACGAACCCGGTACCTATGACGGTATTTCCGCTAACTATAGCGGCGCAGGTTTTGCGGGCATGAAGTTTAAAGCCATTGCCACGCCAACGGCAGCCGACTTCGATGCTTGGGTAGCCAAGGCAAAACAACAGGCGACTAAGACCTTAGACTCTGCGACTTACCAAGCCTTAGCACAGAAGAGTGAAAACAATCCTGTTGAATACTTTGGCTCAGTGAGTCACGGCATGTTCGATCAAATCGTTATGCAATACATGCACATGGACTCAAACGAGCACATGGCAGGCCATGAAGGTATGGAACACATGAGTACCGACCACAATATGGCTGGCATGCACCACGATATGGCGCATATGGCGAGCGAACAGAAGATGGCCGACATGGAAAGCTCAACCCATTCTGACACTTCATCAACAGAACACTCATCCACTCACCAAGTGGAGGCGGAGTAATCATGTCTTTTCTCGGTAAATTAAGCTTAGATGCGATCCCGTATCATGAGCCTATCATCATGGTGACCCTTGCGGTTGTTGCCGTGATAGGCCTGTACGTCGCAGCCTTGATCACTAAACACAAAAAATGGGGTGTGCTTTGGCACGACTGGTTAACCTCGGTTGACCATAAACGCCTCGGTATCATGTACATAGTGCTTGCCTTTATCATGCTGATCCGCGGTTTTTCCGACGCCATCATGATGCGTACCCAGCAGGCACTGGCCACCAATGGCGCCGCAGGTTATCTGCCGCCAGAACATTACGACCAAATCTTCACCGCCCACGGCGTGATCATGATTATCTTTATGGCGATGCCATTTATGATCGGTCTAATGAACTTAGTGCTGCCACTGCAAATCGGTGCCCGCGACGTAGCCTTCCCCTTCTTGAACAACCTCAGCTTCTGGCTAACCGCGTCTGGTGCCGTGCTGATCAATATTTCATTAGGTTTAGGTGAATTCGCCCGTACCGGTTGGGTAGCTTACCCGCCGTTGTCTGAACTAGCTTACAGTCCGGGCGTTGGGGTCGATTACTATATCTGGGCGCTGCAGATTTCGGGGATAGGGACAACCTTAACCGGGGTCAACTTTATCGCGACTGTGCTTAAGATGCGTGCTCCAGGCATGAAGCTGATGCAAATGCCCATCTTCACTTGGACTTGTACTTGGGCCAACATCCTGATCGTGGCGTCGTTCCCGATCCTGACTGCGGTTTTAGCGCTGTTAACACTCGATCGCTACATGGGTTTCCACTTCTTCACCAATGATGGTGGTGGTAACGCCATGATGTATATCAACCTGTTCTGGGCTTGGGGTCACCCTGAAGTGTACATCCTGATTTTACCTGCGTTCGGTATCTTCTCGGATGTGATTTCAACCTTTACCTCTAAGCGTCTGTTCGGCTATTCCTCAATGGTATGGGCCAGTGGCGCGATTTCGATCCTCGGTTTTATCGTGTGGTTACACCACTTCTTCACCATGGGCTCGAGTGCCAACGTCAACGCCTTCTTCGGCGTGATGACCATGGTGATTGCGGTCCCGACTGGGGTAAAACTGTTTAACTGGTTGTTCACCATTTACCGCGGCCGCCTGCGCTTAACTGTGCCAGTGCTGTGGACCTTAGGCTTTATGGTGACTTTCACCATTGGTGGTATGACGGGCGTGTTATTGGCCGTACCTGGCGCCGACTACGTACTGCACAACAGCTTGTTCCTGATCGCTCACTTCCATAACACCATTATCGGTGGTGCCGTGTTTGGTTACTTAGCCGGTTTTGCTTACTGGTTCCCGAAAGCGACGGGTTTCCACTTAAATGAGCGTTTAGGTAAAGCGTCATTCTGGTGCTGGCAGATTGGTTTCTATGTGGCCTTTATGCCGCTGTATGTACTCGGTTTTATGGGGATGACTCGCCGTATCAACCATATTGATAACCCAGCATGGAACCTGTGGATCTATATCGCTGCCGCGGGTGCTTGCATCATCATGGTCGGTATCATTCTGCAATTCGTGCAACTGTACGTAAGTATCCGTGACCGCGACCAAAACCGTGACACCACTGGCGACCCATGGAATGGCCACACGCTGGAATGGTCAACCGCATCACCACCACAGTTCTACAACTTTGCTAAGTTGCCACAAGTGTCTGATATCGACGCCTTTACCGATGCCAAAGAAAAAGGCACCGCGTATCAACGCCAAAAACACTATCAGCCAATCCATATGCCGAAGAATACCCCGAGCGGTATCTTGATGGCGCTGGGCATTACTGCCGCGGGCTTTGCGGCCATTTGGCACATTCTGTGGCTCGCGATTGTGGGCATGGTGGGCGCGTTTATCGTGTTCTTATTCCGAGCTTATAACAACGATGTCGACTATTACGTTCAACCCGATGAAGTGGCACGCATTGAAAATGCTCACTTAAACAATGTAGTAAGGGGCTGATATGAGTGTTGCAATCCCAGCTGATTTAGACGTTGCTCACGCCGAGGAGCACCACGAGCACCATGACACGGGTGGCAACACCCTGTTTGGTTTTTGGCTCTACCTGATGACCGACTGCATCCTGTTTGCATCGGTATTTGCCACCTACGCCGTGCTCTATATGAACACCGACGGCGGTGTATCGGGTAAAGACATTTTCGAACTGGACTTTGTGCTGATCGAAACCGCAGCCCTGCTGCTCAGTAGTATTACCTATGGCTTCGCGTTGATTTTCGCTAAGCGCCACAACAAAGCGGCGACCCTCACTTGGTTAGCCATTACCTTTGCACTGGGTTGCGTGTTTATCGGCATGGAAGTCTATGAGTTCCATCACCTGATCGAACATGGCAACGGCCCACAACGCAGCGCCTTCCTGTCATCTTTCTTCACCTTAGTGGGCATGCACGGCTTGCACGTGACCGCAGGGTTAATTTGGATGGCAATCATGATGATTGAAGTCGCCAAAACGGGCTTAGGTAACCGCAGCATCACTCGCCTGAGCTGCTTAAGCTTGTTCTGGCATTTCCTCGACATCGTGTGGATTTGCGTATTCACCGTTGTGTACTTATTGGGAGCACTGTAATGGGCGCACATACTCAATCACACGATCATAGCCATGGCGCAGACGATCTGGCCGCCAGCATCAAGTCCTACTTAGTCGGTTTTGTGCTGTCAGTGGTGTTAACTGCCATCCCATTCTGGGCGGTAATGACCCATCACTTCGAGCAATCGACGACGCTTGCCATCGTCGTTATCACGGCACTGGTGCAGATTTTGGTACATCTTAAGTACTTCCTGCACTTGGACTTCTCTAAGGAAGGCAAGATCAACACCTTCTCCTTCCTATTTACCGCGCTGATCATCGTGATGGTGGTTGGCTTGTCGGTATGGATCATTCTCGAAGCTAACGCTTTGATGATGTAACGAGACACAGCAAATGAACACACAAGCTAGATTGACATCGACGCAATGGAAAGCACGCTTCAAAGGGTATGTACAGGTGACTAAGCCTGGCATCATTTTCGGGAATCTGATTTCCGTTGCTGGCGGCTTCCTATTGGCCGCGAAGGGCGATGTGGATCTGGTCTTGATGCTGGCAAGCTTAGTGGGATTATCCTTAGTCGTCGCCTCAGGCTGTGCGATTAATAACTGTATTGACCGTGATATTGACGCCAAAATGCAGCGCACCTGCAAACGCGTCACCGTCACGGGCGAAATCCCCCTAAGCCATGTATTGCTGTTTGGCATCGCCTTAGGCGTGCTTGGATTTGGCATCTTAGCCCTGTTCACCAATGCCTTAGCCCTGCTGTTTGCCACAATTGGCTATGTCGTTTATGTCGGGATTTATAGCCTCTATATGAAGCGAAACTCGGTTTACGGCACCTTAGTCGGCAGCTTTTCGGGCGCAGTACCGCCCGTGGTGGGCTATTGCAGCGTGACGGGGCAAATGGATATGGGCGCAGTGATTTTATTGCTGATGTTCAGCCTCTGGCAGATGCCACACTCCTACGCCATCGCGATTTTCCGCTTTAATGACTATGCAGCCGCGAAGATCCCCGTGCTGCCGGTCGCCGAAGGGATGGCCAAGGCGAAACACCATATAGTGCTCTATATCGCAGTGTTCGCCTTGGTCAGCACTATGCTGCCACTCGCAGGTTACACAGGCACCGCCTTTATGGCCGTGACCTGTGCCACCAGCCTCTGGTGGCTAACTATGGCCCTCAAAGGTTATCGTCAAGATGTGGATATGCCACGTTGGGCCAGACAAGTGTTTGGTTTTTCAATTATTACCATCACAGCACTCAGTGTAACCATGGCGCTGGATTTTCAAGCGGTCAGTCAAACCCCACTGTTTACCTTAGTGCGATAAACATAACCTTTATTCAAAAACAAAAGCGCTAACCTAGGTTAGCGCTTTTTTATTGCCTTAATCCTCAATAACCAAGGGACAAGAGGGCGTTAAAATGGATGGAAAAACAACTGAGTTACCTGTGACTAAAAGCTCTAAATTCAATCAACGAGTTATAGATGACCCATGGTATTTGCTCACCGACACGCAGCAAGTCCATCCGTGGATGCTCGACCGCCCCATCCATGGGGCGGACGGTCGGCTCGCTAATCACCATGGCTCACTTTTTTAGCATTCGCGTAATCTGTAGGTATCAAGAAAATACACCGTCAATAATGACCACAATGAACGATGCAGGCAGACTTGGTTATACGACTAATTTCACTTCATAACATTCAATATCGGCAACTATGTCCTCTAGCAGCTCTTTGTCTGCAACCAAACTTGATCCCTTAAGCTGCAACATCCAATTCTCATACAGTCGCAACACGGCTTCTCTCTCATTTTCAGGCCATGTAGCCCATCCACCATACTCTAGCTTTGCGAGAAACAATCCAAAATCACATGGTGCGTTCCAATAATCCGTTACGTACAACTCAAAAATGCGGGGCAAAAAGTGTTTGAAATCGCCTACGTCACCAAATGTTGTCATGATTTTAAGGATAAATAGTTGAAGATCGTCCCAAGAGAGCTGGGTTAACTCTTTTGTGTGCAATAAAGAATCTAAATTTTGCAGTTCACAATGAGAGCACCCTACTATTTGCAATTTAAGAGGGTAACCACTAAATGCGCTGTATAAATTATAAATTTGTGGTTGTGTATTCATCGAGTCGTATAACTCCCAGCGAAGGTGTGAATAACGCAATACTAAAGCAACCACATACAAGCTTAAACACTAAAAACCAACGCATAGTGAAATACCACACGTTGTGAATCCCTCTTGAACTGCTTATCATCAATTTATATTTTGAATTAATTCAATTAGTTCACTACCTTTTTGAGCCATTCCTTGTACAGCCCCAAGTCTTTTCTCCGCCGAAACGACGCCATCTAAAACACTTTTTGTTTTTTGCCACATAATCGAAAGTTTATTTACCTCTGGACTACTTTTAGCCTCTTTAAATACTCCTTCGTTGGCAATGACTTCACCATATGCCGACCGAACTACGTCTTCTAAAGCTTTAGCTCCAACCGCACGATATTTAGAGATGGCTTCCTCTATTTTATTTATATGTTTTTCAATTATATGTATCGAATGTGTGGGTAAGGTGGAATTTGGTAGCATGCTTTTAAGCTCAGTTGCCATTGCAGCTAGCTCTTCTAAGTTAGTTAAGTCAACTAACTCCTCTTCGTTAGGTAGAATTTCTGAACAAAAGCCTAATACGGTAAGAACTTCCGACTTGATATACTGCTTTGGTGAAGACCAATGACTGGTTACTAACTGAACGGCAAATACATTGTTACACGAATTTAGACTTGGGTTATATAGCTCAGGACTATAACCTAACTTGAGCATTTCGGAGCGAATTAACTCAACTTCATCGTGTAAATCAGCAAGACAACGAGATATTATAAAGTTCTTTTTATGAGCATCCGACTCTTCGATTTTAAACACTTCAGCCCACACTTGATGAGAGGGAACTTGATCAGGTTTTGTAGATATCGTTTTCAGTATTTCCCTGACGCGATATGCTGAATTTATATTTACAGCCATGTGATTTCCTTACTGTGAACTCAAAAAATGTATGACTTTTTATTAGCGAGCTTGCGCGTTTACTTCATTCAACTAGTAAAAAAGCGCATAGTTAACTAACTGTATTGAAAAGAACTTATCAGCTTTTGAACAAATGCACTATGCGGAAAAACACAAATACGTGTTGTCTAAAACTATCATCTAAATCAAAATTCAAATAAATACTTAATTTTTAAATAACTTTTTAAGTTAACAGTGGAGATAACACATATATAAATCGGCTTAAAAATGCTCAAAACTAATTAAATTTAAATACGACTTTATAGCAATTTAATACTCAGCTCTGAAGGATCCCCTCATAAATCAGCCATAGCATAGCCATATTTGAGCAACTGATTGGCGAATAATACCCAGGCCGCCAGCAATTCTTTCTCCGTGATTTGATAATCAGGCCGCCTGAGTACCTCCAA
>NZ_LGYY01000155.1:0-411 GCF_001308045.1 Shewanella sp. Sh95 | reverse complement strand
TTACAATATTTGGCGTACTGCCGATGGACCTGAAAGCAAACAAACTTTTACTTCACAAGAAAAAGATCGTGATTTTGCCCTCCCACTTCATTTAAAAACATTTCATTTAAAACGTGGAGAATTTCAAATTGAAACAGTAGGGATTAAAGAAGATAATACGGAAACAAATCTAGTAACATCTAAAATTACATTCCAGCAACATGTACCATTTTTGATGTATCATGCGATTGAAAAATACCCTGGACCAGGTGATGGTGATTACGGCTTATACGTACCGCCTGAACAATTCGAAAAACATATGCAGTATTTAAAAGATAACGGTTATACGATGCTCACATTTGAACGTTGGAATGATATAAACCGTGTTAATAAACCTATTTTTATAACAATGGATGATGGTCGAAAAAATAA
>NZ_LGYY01000102.1:0-412 GCF_001308045.1 Shewanella sp. Sh95 | reverse complement strand
CTCCCCCCCGGGGTGCTCGTGGCGGCCGGGCCCCCCGCGGCGCTGGACGTGTCGGTTCAGGCGCACGTGCTCGAGCTGCTCCAGGAGCTCCAGCAGCGCCTGCGGTTCGCGTGCCTGTTCGTCACGCACGACCTCGCGGTCGTCGACCTGCTGGCCGACCGCATCGCCGTGATGCGGCGCGGCGAGATCGTCGAGCAGGGCTCGCGCGACGAGATCCTGCGCCGGCCGCAGCACGCGTACACGCAGCGCCTCATCGCGGCGGTCCCGCTGCCGAACCCCGAGAAGCAGCGCGAGCGCCGCCGGCTGCGCGAGCTGCTCGCCGACGCGGGCTGACGCCCGACGCCACCACCGCCCCGCGCGTGGTGAGCACGCTGTGACGTGGTGCCGGGTCCGACGAGGTCGGGCCCGGCAC
>NZ_LGYY01000122.1:0-413 GCF_001308045.1 Shewanella sp. Sh95 | reverse complement strand
GTATATCGCGACCAACAGAAGAAGGTAGAAACATTACCTGTGGAGGAATATGTGACCGGTGTAGTAGCTTCTGAGATGAATGCCAGTTTTGAAATAGAGGCGCTAAAGGCACAGGCATTAGCAGCAAGAACATTCGTGGTGCAGCGTATGCTAAGTGGAGAAAAGAAAAACAATGCAGATGTGGTAGATACGGTGAAAGATCAAGGGTACAAAAGCAAAGAGGAATTGAAAAAACAATGGGGCAATAACTACGAAAACAATTTAAAGAAAATCGAAGAAGACGATTCTAAAACCGCAGGACAAGTTTTAACGTATGAGGGAAAACCGATTTCAGCGTCTTTCTTCTCAACGAGTAACGGCCGAACAGAGAATGCAGCTGATTATTGGGGAAATGATTATCCGTATTTGAAAAG
>NZ_LGYY01000267.1:0-413 GCF_001308045.1 Shewanella sp. Sh95 | reverse complement strand
CTAGTGTACCGAACACTTGGAAGTTTTTGATTTCTACTTGTTCTAGCTTAGTGCCAACTAATGGGCCGAGTGCATCACCGGTGGAACGATCTGTTCCGATACAAACGAGAATAAGTGGTATATTAGTTTGAATAGGAATATGGGAAAGCAAGAAGTTACTGATTGTCTCGGAGGCTTCTAAGTCTTGGTGCATAACATTTTGAGTTTCTTTTTCGAAAAAAGGTAAGCGAAAACTTCCAATATTCATGAAGCACCCATCCTTTTAATAAATTTTCAAAATATGTTATATGGCGAATAAAATGGAAAACTATAAGTGCGTACTTTTTGCAAAATGTAAATGAAAACGGAAATAATAGTACTAGTATATATATATTCGTTCCATTTTATACCTGGATAGAAGTTAACAAATGCAA
>NZ_LGYY01000119.1:0-415 GCF_001308045.1 Shewanella sp. Sh95 | reverse complement strand
AAGCAGAACAGTATATCGCTCGCGTCTTTAACGCAGACCGCAGCTACATGGTGACCAACGGTACTTCCACTGCGAACAAAATTGTTGGTATGTACTCTGCTCCGGCAGGCAGCACCATTCTGATTGACCGTAACTGCCACAAATCGCTGACCCACCTGATGATGATGAGCGATGTTACGCCAATCTATCTCCGCCCGCCCCGTAACGCTTACGGTATTCTGGGTGGTTTCCCACAGAGTGAATTCCAGCACGCTACCATTGCTAAGCGCGTGAAAGAAACACCAAACGCAACCTGGCCGGTACATGCTGTAATTACCAACTCTACCTATGATGGTCTGCTGTACAACACCGACTTCATCAAGAAAACACTGGATGTGAAATCCATCCACTTTGACTCCGCGTGGGTGCCTTACAC
>NZ_LGYY01000062.1:0-419 GCF_001308045.1 Shewanella sp. Sh95 | reverse complement strand
CTGTCGTTGTGTTAATACGAAAAAAATTGAGTTCTTAAAACACTTGTTAAGTGTCTTGAATATTCAAGTCTAAGGCGAGTCCATCTTCTTGGTCGAAGATGAGACAAGTAAAACCAGCTGGTCGCAATACAATTCGATGTGTGTTTTCTCTTATTTCGATAAGGTAAGCGCAGCCAATCGCTTGTTAGGCAAGGCCGTAAGTTGAATGACGAATGAGTGTAGCAGCGCTACATGATTGAGGAATGAGACTTGCAACGACGCATAACAAGAGGAGTGGCAAGCGAACGAAACCCATTTGGGTTGTATGGTTAAGCGACTAAGCGTATACGGTGGATGCCTTGGCAGTCAGAGGCGATGAAGGACGTAGTAACTTGCGAAAAGCGTTGGCGAGCTAGTAACAAGCATTTGAGCTAACGATG
>NZ_LGYY01000204.1:0-419 GCF_001308045.1 Shewanella sp. Sh95 | reverse complement strand
GTTGAAAAGGTGGTAATTGTTCGTCATGCAGGAAATAATTTTACACCGCATCATTATGACTTTTCATGGAGTACGCTAGAAAAAGAAAAACCATTCATACATGCCGAAGAAATGCATAGTGATGATCCTTTAATGCTCATATATACATCAGGAACGACTGGTAAGCCGAAAGGAACGGTACACACGCATGCAGGATTTCCTTTGAAAGCAGCTTTTGATGCAGGATTTGGAATGAATATTAAACAAGGTGATCGTGTATTATGGGTAACTGATATGGGCTGGATGATGGGGCCATTTTTATTATTCGGTTCACTCATAAATGGTGCAACGATGGTTATGTACGAAGGTGTTCCAGACTTTCCAGAAGCAGATCGCTTATGGGAGACGGTTGATAAATATGAAATTACTCATCTCGGTAT
>NZ_LGYY01000098.1:0-420 GCF_001308045.1 Shewanella sp. Sh95 | reverse complement strand
GTCCCGGGCGACGGCGAGTACGGCAAGGCCATGAGCCGCAGCGTCGACTTCGGCGCGTGGTGGTCGTACTCGTTCGCCCGCACGGGCGGCCTCGAGCTCGACGAGTCGATGGCGTGGGCGGTCGAGCGGCACCTGTCGACCCCCGGCGACCTGCGCACGACCGGGTTCGTGCACCGGCGCGACCACCAGCTGTTCGCCGCGGCGTACGAGGACCCGCGCTCGGGCGTCATGGGCGGCGAGGCCCCCACGACCTTCCCGCGGTGCACGGGCCCGCTCACCTACACGGGCCACGACGCCGTCGCGTCCGACGTCGCGAACCTGCGCGCGGGCCTGACCGCCGCGGGGGCCACGGACGGGTTCGTCACCGCGATCGCGCCCGGCTCGGCGGCGCGCCTCACCAACGCCCACTACGCGACCGAC
>NZ_LGYY01000004.1:0-420 GCF_001308045.1 Shewanella sp. Sh95 | reverse complement strand
GGCATGCTCAGCCGTCGGCAAAGGAGCCCGCCAGATAAGTTCATCGCTGAGAGGAAGGGAACGCCAGGCCATTCGATTTCCAGATACAAATCTAAATGATAATGATTACTGATATTAGTTGCTTGCAGGCGGCATGGCAAGGCTTTTATCGGCGCCGCGAGGTCGCAGCGCGCGCAGGTCAACTGGCAAGAATAATGTTGCGGCCTTTATTTGTTGCCTCATAGAGTGCGGCGTCGGCGCGCGCCAGCGCTTGTTCAATTTTGTCATTAATGAGCGGCGTCAGGCCAATACTGATGGTGACGTTGGTGGCGACGCTTTCATTAAACATATGCGGGATCTTCAGGTCATAGACCCGCTGACGTATACGTTCGGCTGTCTTCCAGGCCGTTTCTTCGCTGCTATTGGTCAGCAGCACCATAA
>NZ_LGYY01000086.1:0-420 GCF_001308045.1 Shewanella sp. Sh95 | reverse complement strand
CCAGCAGTGTCGGAGTATGTGGTCGCAAGACAAATGCGCACAGTGAGGAGGGTGACGCAGGCGCGGCGGGTGCCCCCCCCCCCCCCGACGCCGTCCGTCGCCCCGCCGAGGACCTGCTGGAGCGGGGGACCCGCCCCGAGCGGCACTTCCACAACCTCAAGCACCTCGTGGACGTGCTGGCCCGCGTCGACGAGCTCGACGAGGAGGCGCACCACCCCGAGCTGGTCCGCCTCGCGGCGTGGTACCACGGCGCGGTCTTCGACTCGGCCGAGCGCAAGGCGTACGCCAACAAGGGCGGTGAGGACGAGGCCGCGAGCGCGGTCCTCGCGCGTGAGCAGCTGACGGGCCTGGGCGTGCCCGAGAAGAACGCGCAGCGCGTCGCGGCGCTCGTGCAGGCCCTCGTGCGGCACTCCCCCGACC
>NZ_LGYY01000058.1:0-60300 GCF_001308045.1 Shewanella sp. Sh95 | reverse complement strand
CACGAGTACCAGTTGGGAGAGGCGCCACCTCAAGTCACAGGACTCACAGTGGACCAGCAGATCATTCTCGACGTGTTAGGCGAACGGTATCGGCAAATTTATTCCTAAATCAGGTGCGGAAAGTCGGATAATATGAATAATCTTGAAAAAGGTAAGCCTTACTCATGAAAACATAAAAATATCACCAAGATTCAAGCGAGCCTTAAATTAGAAAAAGGTTAAACTTGGTGCCAAGGATAAAAACGAAAGGAATTCGTATGTTAATGGGCTGGCTACATCAGGATATGGATGGCGAAGAACAATTACGCCGTTATCGACAATGCGTAGAGGAATTTAATCTGCTGGACTTTCATGATGATTATGTAGCTAAAATCCAATACGAATATCGATTACTACAAATCTTGTTTGAAGAGCAGTCGATTCAACAAAGTGAGCCTGACTGCTCTGAAAAATAACACGAGAATTAATCAACCGCCTTAAATGGCGAAAGTGATGCAAACTTGACCTCAAGTTGCCAATCCTGAATAACCATCTCCGACGGTTGCCAACTGTCATCAACCCATTCGTAAAGTAGGCCAGGATCTTCCTCAGCATTCACCAATAAACGACGGCCATCTTTTAAAACAATCGTATAATCAAGCCCCTGCGCATCCACACTTTCAATATCCCCCAAGACTTTGTGGTGAATGCTTGCAATTGCCCCAGTAGCCTTAACTGCTTCAGTTTTATTCGCTCCGCTGTAAAGTCTTAATACCTCATTGGTAGCGGGTTTATGAAATAAAAACTCTTCAGTCACGCCCACAACGATCGACGGATCAAGCTCATACCAAGCGGGTATCCATAATGCGTTCATTGCCATCCCGTTATATCCTGCATAATAATTTTACGGACGTGAACATTCTGCCCTAACCTTAGCCGATAAAATACTGCCCAAAGATAAAATAATTTTATCCTTGCGCAATCCAGTAAACCACAATTCCCTTATCAAATGCTGATAAAACTAGCTGAACAAGCCCGCTCTTAACCAAAACGGCTTATCTCTAAACCACTGGGTACAAACCCATTTTTGCCCCGCTGTTACCTCACAGCCACGGTGCAATGAGGAAGGAATGGGTTTGCCTGTTTGATCCGTATTGTCAAAAACCAAAATAGCGGCAGTCTCAGGTTTGACTTGTATATAAGGTGCCTTGAACTCCGTTTCGCCTCCGTCAAAATCATCATTAAGATACAAAATAGCCGTTTTTGACCTTTGGCCAAAACGTGCCAATTCGGCTTCAATTTCAGCCGTATATGCATGTATTGCATCATAATGCCATTGATAGAACTGGCCAGGCTCGTACCGAAGTACAACGATGGGTTCCGCAAACGCCAACTTAACCCCTGCAAACTTGGCAATGACTCTTTCAACACAAGCCATTGCAAGATTGTCATTAGGGATCGGTGTGGGGTAATGCATGTTGTTGCGGATACCACTTTCGACACTCCCCTTTCCCTGATGTCCATACACAGTAATAGGCCGCAAATGGGGCAATGAACATCTCTTAATATCGTCTAATAAATTCACTGGGAGTTGTGAGTGGGACAGCGTTGCCGATTGCAGTTGCTTCCCGGCTGAAGTCGGCCTGCGCTCAAAAGCCAATAGCGCAGCAAACACACTGATCGCATCAGCGTGGCGGGGCGTAATCGTTTTTAGCCAAGGTACGAAATAACAAAATTGTGCTTTAACCTCTTGCGCTTGCAGAGGATCTTCCATCAAAACATAGGCCCCCCAGAACGATTTTAAACTCGCTAGTTCCTCTAGCTCCCACTCAGCACTAAAAAACAAAGCAATGGCCAGCTCTCTTTCAGAAACCATACTACGCATGCAGTGAACCAACCAAAAACGCACAAAATCAGCCGACTCAGTTGCCAACTTAAGTACTAACGCCTCAGGCAAACGATTGAAATAACGCTCTTCTAATAATTGAACAAATAACTGCTGCATATAAAGACCTATTCACAACTCAACCCTACTATGCTCATTAAAACTGAATCGAACCTGCTAAGAAACATTTTATTTACAATCGATCGTTTTATCGTCTTTTTTCTCTATCAATCTTGAGTACAAAAATACAATCCTAGTTTCATCTCAGGCTTGGTTTCTGTTAGCTTGAAAACTCAGATAAATAACTGCCACATTTTGTTGGTAAAGTGATCCGATAACCAACCGTGACGTATTGAGCCTGACAACCCATGGCAACAACAATGGCACCCGCTTGCCCTATGGAGAAATCGAACATGCCTGTTTTGCAAACACTCAAACTTACGGGTGATAATGAAACGCTAAAACGTCAAGCACTTAAGCACTACTTCAACCAAACTTGGACGCTCTATGAGTCGCTCTTCGAGTTGATAAAACACGACCATGCCTATTATTTAAAAGCCGAGCCTTTACGCCATCCGCTGATTTTTTACTTTGGCCACACCGCGACCTTCTACATCAATAAGCTCAAACTGGGCAAATATCTTGAGGAGAGGGTCAACGATCATTTTGAGTCGATGTTTGCTATTGGTGTTGACGAGATGTCTTGGGACGATCTCAATGAAACCCACTACCAATGGCCAACGGTCACCGAGGTAAAAGACTATCGAGACAAGGTAAATCGCGTTGTTAACCAATTAATTGATACTATGCCAATCACCTTGCCTATCACTCAGGACAGCCCTGCTTGGGTCATTTTGATGGGGATTGAACATGAACGTATCCATTTAGAAACCTCATCAGTCATTATCCGTCAGTTGCCTTTAGAAGAAGTATCCCCAAGCGCTCACTGGCCTGAGTGCCAAGACTATGGAACGATAGACGCTAACCAGCTGATTGCTGTGGCGGGCAAAAAAATCACTTTAGGTAAAAAAGAGCAAGATGAAACCTACGGCTGGGACAACGAATACGGCAATAAGAGCTTTAAAGTGGCAGACTTTAAAGCTTCAAAGTATTTAGTGAGTAATCAAGAATATTTGGGCTTTGTTGAAGCCGGTGGCTATCAATCGCCCGAGTTTTGGAATGAAGAAGGTCGTGCATGGCTGGCTTACACTCAAGCCCAGATGCCACGTTTTTGGCGCCGATATGAGGGCAAATGGTGGCAACGAAATCTTACCAGCGAAATTCCACTTCCCCTTAATTGGCCAGTTGAAGTCAATCAACTCGAAGCTAAAGCGTTTTGTTATTGGAAAGCGCGCCAGACTCAAAGCAACATCCGCCTTCTGACTGAGGCGGAATGGTATATTTTACGAGAAAATATTCCAACCGATGCCCCCGACTGGCAAGAAGTACCAGGGAATATCTCGCTGGCCTACTACGCTTCCTCTTGTCCGGTAAATCGCTTTAAACATAATGAATTTTACGACATTGTCGGTAATGTCTGGCAATGGACCGAAACTGCTATCGATGGTTTTAATGGCTTTGCAGTGCATCCACTCTACGATGATTTTTCAACGCCAACTTTCGATGGTAAACATAACCTGATTAAAGGGGGCTCTTGGATCTCGACGGGCAATGAAGCCATTGCAGCCTCTCGCTACGCGTTTCGCCGTCACTTCTACCAACATGCCGGATTTCGATATGTGGAGTCCCTGCAAAACCCAGAGCAAATGGCCGAGGTTAATGTGTACGAAACCGATGAACTGATTTCTCAATACTTAGAATTCCATTATGGCGCTCAATATTTTGGCGTCCCGAATTTCTGCGTTAATGGCGTTCAACAGGCGTTAAACGAAATCCAACTTGAGCATACCGCGAAGGCATTAGACATCGGCTGTTCGGTGGGCCGAGCCAGCTTTGAGTTAGCTAAAGTGTTCGACCATGTTGACGGTATCGATTTTTCGGCTCGTTTTATTCAACAAGCCTACGCGCTGACTGAACAAGGCGAAAAACGCTATACCATCCGCACCGAGGGCGATTTACAAGAGTTTAAGAGTGTCAGCCTTGCTAAACTGGGCTACCAAGAAGAAGCCAAAAAAGTCAACTTCATGCAAGGTGATGCCTGTAATCTTAAGCCGATCTACACAGGTTACGACTTAGTTTATGCCTCAAACCTTATCGACAGGTTGAACGATCCCAAACATTTCCTCACCAGTATTGGCCAACGCATTAACCAAGGTGGCTACCTAGTGATTGCATCACCTTATACTTGGCTTGAGGATTACACACCAAAAGAGAAATGGCTCGGAGGCATCAAAGTAAAAGGGGAAAACTTCACCACTTTAGATGGGTTGACCGAAACCTTGATCGGCCAATTTGAGCTAGTCGCGGTTAAGGAAATCCCCTTTGTTATCCGTGAAACTAAACGCAAGTTCCAACATTCCCTCTCAGAAATGACGATCTGGCGTAAACGATAACCGAAAACATTTAGGAAAAAATCCGCCAGAGAATCACTTCTGGCGGATGCATAACAGACAGCTCTGTGACATTCGCGGCCCCAATGGCAAGGATCTGCTTTTGATATTGCTTACCATAACCAAGTTGATTTGCTAAGCCAATAAACTCTCTCTTCAGGAAGCGGCTAGGCTTATCACAGCACTGTATTCCTCTACTATGGCGTGTTGATATTTCAGTAGAATAACTAGACATCATTCCTCGTTTCGCGAGCACGTGCTTGCTAGAACGAACAAAATCTAATCTCGAAACGTCAACACGCCCTAATACCAATGGCATTAAACATCTGTTCATTCAGCGCAAGTTCAAAGTGCTTTAGGCAAGTCGAAGCATAATAGAGCTCTATCAGAAGTCTTTAACCTAATATAAAGTACCTCCTCCAGCCATCACCTGCACTATGGTTGCTAAGCCAGATTATTTTATTGGGTATGCCAACACCAACGAGTAATAACATAGAATAACTTAGAAAGTTTATGCACTTACACCCAAAACAAATCCTGTGTGCACAACATCCTATTTATTAAACAGCTACAGAGTAAAAATCATATTGACGACCGAATTAAAATAACTTTGAATTGCATACATATTCACAAAACATACAGTAATTGGAGCACGGGATGGAACGAATTGAGCAAGTAGCAGTAGCCAAAAAAGCCAATATCTATTTTGAGGGTAAGGTCGCTAGCCGCAGTGTATTTTTCAGTGACGGTAGTAAACAAACCCTAGGCGTAGTGCTTCCAGGAGAATACGAGTTTTCCACCTCGCAGGGTGAAATCATGCAAGTTACTAGCGGCAGTTTTGAGGTATTACTGCCAAATAGCTCAACTTGGCAAATATTTAGCGAAGGCAGCCAGTTTGAGCTTGCGGCCAATGTCAGCTTTAAAATTCGCAATAGCGACATAGCAGAATATTGCTGCTGCTATCTATAGCGTTCAAGTCGATGGAATGCTTAGCCAACTGAGCATTCCGCTGTTTACACAATACGTCTGTATAAAAACCACACACTAGACGACTGGTCTAATTTGCTATAGACTCCTGCGCCATGAAAACAGAAACCCAATCAACCCGTCAGCATATTCTCGACGTCGGTTACTCGCTGATCGTTAAGCAAGGCTTTTCGTGTCTAGGGTTAGCCCAATTACTCAAGACCGCCCAAGTACCAAAAGGCTCGTTTTACCATTACTTTGAATCCAAAGAGCAATTCGGTGAGGCACTTTTAACCAGTTATTTTGCGCAATACCAAACAGAGCTTGATAGCTTATTTGCCAACCCACAGCTCTCAGGCTTTGATCGCCAAATGCAATACTGGCAAAGATGGTTGCACGTACAACAGGACGGTTGTATCGATCAAAAATGCCTAGTCGTTAAGTTAAGTGCTGAGGTGGCCGATCTCTCTGAGGCCATGCGCCTTGTGCTTTTAAAGGGATCGGCAAGCATCATCGAACGCTTAACCCAGTGCATTCAAGTGGGAATTGCCGATAACTCCATCTGCAACCAAGACGCTCAAGCAACAGCAGAGTTGTTGTATCACATGTGGCTCGGCGCCAGTTTGATGAATAAACTCGGCCACAGCCGCGCAGCTTTAGAGCGCGCCCTTGCAATGACCGAATCTATTTTAAAGACCAAAACCATGGGTTAATGCCAGCAACACTGGCACACCAATTAATCAGCAACCCGTTAATGAACAATGAAATATCGCCTCGTCGGCTTGATTTATCATTTAGTAGCCAAACAAATATAGACGACTGGTCTACTAAATTTATTTTCCAACCATAGGACAAATAGCAGTATGTTTAATTTCACCTACTACAATCCAACTCGCATTCATTTTGGTAAAAATACCATAGCTGAAATCGACACCTTAGTGCCTAGCAATGCCAGAGTGATGGTGCTATTTGGCGGCAGCAGCGCCAAACGAACAGGTACCTTAGCCGAAGTAAAACAAGCGCTTGGAAATCGTTTTGTGGTCGAATTTGAGGGGATCGAACCCAATCCAACCTACGAAACTCTGATGCAAGCGGTCGCGCAAGTACGTGAATTACATATCGACTTCTTACTCGCCGTTGGTGGCGGTTCGGTCATCGATGGCACTAAGTTTGTTGCCGCGGCTGCGGTATTTGAAGGCGAGCCTTGGGATATTCTCACGAGCTGGGGCACCAAGGTGACCAAAGCCATGCCATTTGGCTCGGTATTAACCCTACCGGCCACAGGTTCAGAGATGAACAATGCCAGTGTGGTGACCCGTAAATCTTTGAAAGCAAAGCTGCCATTCCGTAACGATTTAGTGTATCCACAATTCTCCATCCTCGATCCCACCAAAACCTTTACCCTACCGGAAAGACAAGTGGCGAACGGTGTTGTCGATGCGTTTGTGCATATCACCGAGCAATATCTCACTTACCCAGTCAATGCCGCGGTGCAGGACAGATTTGCCGAAGGTTTACTGCAAATTTTGATTGAATTAGGCCCACAAGCACTCACAAAGCCTGAAGATTACGATATCCGCGCTAACTTGATGTGGGTCGCGACTATGGCACTCAATGGCACGATTGCCACAGGCGTTCCGCATGATTGGGCAACTCACATGATTGGCCATGAGCTCACCGCACTCTATGATATTGACCATGCCCGTACCTTAGCCATTGTATTGCCAGCACTATTACGCTGCACTAAAACGGCTAAGCGTGAAAAATTACTGCAATTTGCAGACAGAGTATGGCATATCACCACAGGCTCCGAAGACGAACGAATCGAGGCCGCGATTGCGAAAACCCAAGCATTTTTCGAAGCCATGGGCATTGCAACGCACTTATCTGGCTATGATTTAGGTAAAGAAGCTGTCGATGCGGTTGTTGCTCAACTCGAGAAACATGGCATGGTTGCTTTAGGTGAACATGGCAATATCGATCCCGCCATGAGCCGCGATATTTTAACCCTCGCCTTATAGTTCAATCTCACACCTCTGCAATCCCATGCTGCCGTGAGACTTTACACTATCAACGCACCATAATGGTGCGTTGATATTCCCTCAAACGGGGCAAAGGGTACTCACACTTAGGGGCATCAAGTTTTAAAGAAATATTTGTAATGGCGTTAGCGACATCATTCAGTCACACCTTGTCATCTTGTAAACCCGTTTATCGCCGATAAATCCTCATTACTGATGCACAAACACCATGATTTTTGATGAAAAAACGACTACTCTTGGATAATCTTATCTTACTGATAAAAGGATTTTTGCATGCGTTTCTTTACTCTCATCAGCTTAGTGCTGCTTAGCTTATTCGCGCAGGCAACAGTATATAAGTGGGTCGATAAGAACGGTAAAGTTCATTATTCCGATGAGCCACATCCAAATGCTGAGATTGTTGAATTAAAAGAAAAAACGCTAAACCAAATTACTCTTCCCCCCGTAAACCCTGATACAAATGACTCGCAAGCCATTGAACAAACCAAATACCAAGTCGTCATAACTTCCCCTGAAGAAGAGGAAACCGTCAGGGATAATAATGGCGATTTCCAAGTCACAGCCACAGTAACCCCTGAAATCAAGAGCCAATATTTGATGGCCCTTAAACTCGATGGTAAAGCCATCGGCCAACCCCAAATTGGCGGCACATTTCAGTTGAGCAACATCGACAGAGGTGAACATACCATTGTTGTCGATGCGATGACTCAAAACGGCAAAGTCTTTGCATCTAGCTCACCAAGAAAGATATTTCTTCATCAAGCGGCGATGACTCCAGCACCTAAAAAGCAACCAAAATCAAATTAAGTTGTTTAATAATAATTAGTTAGGTTGTAAGCAATACATTAAGCCGTTTGACGAAGTCGAGTTGCAGTATGCACCAAATCGGTGCAACATAAGGGTGCAACCCTATTTTCAGGAACGGTAGATGGATAAAGAGACTCTGCTCAATCATTTAGTGACCGCGGTACTGGTCATCGATAAGGATCTTAAGCCTTGTTATGCCAACGCCGCTGCAGAGCAACTGTTAGGTGTCGGTAGCCACAGGCTAGTCGAACAAGCATTACCCGAGCATTATCAAGCGCTAGGTGTCGACGCTCAGCTCCTTAGCGATGCGGTAAAGGCTGGGCAAAGTCTCACCGTTAACACCGCGACGTTAGTCACCTTAGATGCCCAGCATCACACCGTCGATCTGACACTGATCCCGCTCGAGGATGAAGCACAGCTGAGCCTGCTTGAACTTAGGCAAGTCGACCAACAACGACGTATCCACCAGCAACTTAGCCAAGATGCACAGCAGCAGGCGGCACAATTCTTAGTGCGTAACTTAGCCCATGAGATTAAAAACCCCTTAGGCGGCTTGCGTGGCGCAGCGCAATTGCTCTCGCGGGAACTCGACGATCCCGCGCAAAAGGAATTTACCAATCTCATCATCGAACAAGCTGATCGGCTGCGTAGCTTAGTCGACCGACTGCTTGGCCCGCAGCGCCCCACTCAACATAGTCTGCATAACATTCATCAAGTGGTGCAAAAAGTGTACAAGTTGGTGGAAATCGCACTGCCAGCCAATATCCAGTTGAAGCGGGATTATGATCCCTCGATTCCCGATATCGAGATGGACCCAGATCAAATGCAGCAAGCCGTGCTGAATATTTTGCAGAATGCGGTGCAAGCCCTTGAGCATACAGGTGGCGAAATCCTAATCCGCACCCGCACGCAACATCAGGTCACTATCGGTTCGCAGCGCCACAAGCTCGTACTGACCCTGTCCATTATCGACAATGGCCCAGGCATTCCGCCTGAGCTGATGGACACACTGTTTTATCCCATGGTCACCAGCCGTGAGCAAGGTTCTGGGCTGGGTCTATCGATTGCCCACAACATTGCCAGATTACACTCGGGCAGAATTGATTGCGTCTCCAGCCCAGGACACACAGAATTTATTATCTCTCTACCGATTTTAAGCGCAAAATAATTAAGCAAAACAAACGCATACCGTATGAGGAAGCAAAATGCGAATCAGTGAACAAGTGTGGATCCTCGACGATGATAGCTCAATACGTTGGGTGCTCGAAAAAGCGCTCCAAGGCGCTAAACTCAGCACCGCCAGCTTTGCTGCGGCCGAATCACTTTGGCAAGCATTAGAGATTGCCCAACCACGGGTCATCGTCTCGGATATTCGTATGCCGGGCACCGATGGCTTAACTCTGCTTGAAAGACTGCAAATCCACTATCCGCATATACCCGTTATCATCATGACGGCGCATTCAGACTTAGACAGTGCCGTGAGTGCCTATCAAGCTGGGGCGTTTGAGTATTTGCCAAAACCCTTTGATATTGATGAGGCAATTTCCCTCGTTGAGCGTGCGCTGACCCATGCAACAGAGCAAAGTCCAACGCCAGTTGCGCAGGAAACTCAAGTCAAAACCCCCGAAATTATCGGTGAAGCCCCCGCGATGCAGGAAGTGTTTCGTGCCATTGGTAGATTATCGCGCTCTTCAATCAGCGTACTGATCAATGGCCAATCAGGCACAGGTAAAGAGCTAGTCGCAGGCGCACTGCATAAGCACAGTCCGCGTAAAGATAAACCTTTTATCGCCTTGAATATGGCGGCGATTCCCAAGGATTTAATCGAATCAGAACTGTTTGGCCACGAAAAAGGCGCCTTTACTGGTGCGGCTAACGTGCGTCAAGGGCGCTTTGAGCAAGCTAACGGCGGCACCCTGTTTTTAGATGAAATCGGCGATATGCCGCTAGACGTGCAAACCCGTTTGCTACGGGTTCTCGCCGATGGACAGTTTTATCGAGTCGGCGGCCACAGTGCTGTACAAGTGGATGTGCGCATCATTGCTGCCACCCACCAAGATCTTGAGCAATTAGTCCTAAAAGGCGGATTTAGGGAAGACTTATTCCACCGCCTCAATGTGATTCGTATCCATTTGCCACCGCTGTCACAACGCCGTGAGGATATTCCTCAGCTTGCTAGCCACTTTTTAGCCTCCGCCGCCAAGGAGATTGGTGTCGAAGCCAAAATCCTCACCAAGGAGACCGCCGCTAAGCTATCGCAATTGCCATGGCCGGGCAACGTTAGACAACTCGAGAACACTTGTCGCTGGCTCACCGTCATGGCCTCAGGACAAGAAATCCTGCCCCAAGACTTGCCGCCCGAGTTACTTAAGGAACCTACCAGTATTAATCCAATGGCGAAAGGCAGCCAAGATTGGCAATCGGCACTCACCGAGTGGATCGACCAAAAACTGTCTGAGGGAAATAGCGATTTATTAACCGAAGTACAGCCTGCCTTTGAGCGCATATTACTCGAAACCGCATTGAGACATACACAAGGGCATAAACAAGAAGCGGCAAAACGTTTAGGCTGGGGCAGAAATACTTTAACGCGAAAACTGAAAGAATTGTCTATGGATTAACCATCCATTTAAAAGCAAAAAAGGGATAGTGATATCCCTTTTTTATTATTTAGATTAAATCTAAATAATTAGAACTGGTAATGCACACCAATCGCCAGTTGTTTAATATCGGTATCGATATCTTTCACATTTAAATAATTGTGGTCAGCGTCTAAATCACCGCTAGTAACATCGTAACTCAAGCGAACATTTAAATGCTCTGTCACAGCAGCGTTAATACCAACACCGTAGGTCCAGCCATAGCCTGTGAAATCTTCATCAAAACCAAAACCGTCAATATTCATAGCCATAGATGCAACACCGACCTTTGCATAAGCTGAGAACATATCATTGATTTGCATAGTAAACTTAGGTGTAAAAGTAAGTGCACCCGCAGAAATATCGACATCGTTATCGCCTAAATCGCCAGTTGCAAATAAATTCGCCTCTAAACCAAACCATTCGTTAAAGTTGTAACCACCGTATACACCGAAACCTGTCCCTGTTTCTCCATCATCAAGCACATCAACAGTCACGCGATTTAGTGCACCACCCACATAAAAACCTGTGGTGTCAGCTGCCGCTACAGCTTGGCCTGTCACTAATACTGCTAGTAAAGAACCCGCAACTAAAGATAGTTTTTTCATTACATTTCCCTAATGAGTTAACCTAAGTAGTAAACGCCGCGAATAATATAACAAACACAAAATAAGAGTAATAGTTTGTAAAGGCTAAATACACTTTATACAGAAAGCATTCAGCTTTAAATAAAACGAGCATGTATGAGAAGAGACTTAAGCATTAACTAACGACTCGCAATACATTCATAATCGCGAAATAACACTAGAGAATAAGGGAACGACGTTTTCGCTCATCGAGGCATTCACTAATCATAACTTTTCCCGATTGTGCACAAATTACCCGGCTGCGCCACATTAATAATGGCCAAACATGTAGTCGATACTCCCGCTGCGCAATATTGAACGGAATAATTCTCGGCCAATAATATAAGGATTGACGCAGGATAAGCTCGCTCCAAACGCCCATAGGAAGATTCACTAGATTATGATCAGAGAGGTTTGAGTCAAGTCCCCCGCTCGCGCTGGGGACATGCTCGGCAATCAACTCAAAGCGAGTGAGTCGACAATCGATGATAACGGCAGATGAGCCGCGTATTAGCATCAAACAGGTGAGACTGCCGCTGCATCCATGGCATAACCACTCCTTTAGTATGTCAATAATCGCTTTAGTGTTTTACCGCGGTTATTGAGTCGTTGGCTCCACTTGTACGGGATCTTGGTGAATAATCACCTCGGCATCTTCAAAGGCGGCCTTTACCCTAAGCCCTGTGGTATCAGCAATACTGTGGGCCTCGTTTAGGCTTAAATGGCCGTCTAACTCCAAATGGAATTGAATAAAAATAGTTTTACCTGCTTGGCGCGTCCGTAAATCATGAAGCCCTAATACTCTTGGATCTTCCTTAGCAATTTGTTTTATCCGCTGACGGGTTTCTTCATCTAACTCACGATCTAACAATGCTTGAATCGAGCGGTAACCTAAATCAAAAGCCTGCCGGCCTATGTAACAGGCAATCAGTACTGCAAATAGACCATCCGCCCACCACCAGCCATATTGAGACAATATGAGTGCTAAAAGCACCGCGGCATTGAGAAATAAATCTGACTTATAGTGCAACGAATCGGCTTCCACCACTGTGCTATTCGTTGCCGCTAGCGCCCGTTTTTGCAGCAAAACTAAGGCGAGTGTCAGCACAATTGCGACCACAGAAACCACTACGCCTAAGGTGGCATTTTCAACGGGTGAAGGATTTAGCAAACGTTCGCCGCCATAAAATAGCAATAGAAATGCCGATCCCATAATAAAAGCCGATTGCGCTAGCGAGGCTAATGGCTCAGCTTTACCGTGGCCATATCTGTGGTCATGATCTGCGGGAACGAGAGCATAGCGAATGGCAATAAAATTGATAATCGAGGCGAGTGCATCGGCGAATGAATCCGTCAAGGATGCCAACATACTGGCAGAACCGGAATACAACCAAGCTAACAGTTTGATTGTGATAAGGGTCAAAGCAGTAGCCACGGAAGCGCGGCTAGCTAATTTGACCCAAAAATCGTATTGGGAAGTTTCAGTCATAGGGGTCTATATCGGGAAGCTATGACTCTATTGTATATCAGCTTACAAGCTTAACTGCGAGGTTCTTTAGCAGCTTGTGCTTCAAATCGCGCTTTAAACTTAGCTTGTTGCTCGGGCGTCAGCAGATTGTAAATTTGATTCTGCATCTTCATCCTTTCAATCGCTTGCGTTAGACGTTTTTCCTGCTGAGCACTCAGCAGTGCCTTAGCTTGCGCCTCATCGAAGGTGGCCGAGGTGATCAACCGCATTTCAGTTCGGTGCGCTAAACGCTCTTCCTTCGAAGGTCTATCATCACTACGTGCTGCACGTTGCTCAGCAAACAGTTTTTTAATGTCTGCTTTTTGTGCATCAGTTAAGTCTAATCCTTCGAACATTCTATGCATGCCATCATGCTCCATGCGATCGCCACGTTTATGAAACTCACCACGAGAATGATCACAGCCTTGGCTAGGCTCAGCACTCACTGCTGTCGCCAATACTGCGGAGCTTGCTAAGATAGCAAATAGACCTGCTTTTAAAGGAGATAATGTTTTCATCATATTAACCTCAATAATTCAACTTCATGTTGTAAAGATAAGAAATAGTGACGACCCTTTTAAAAGCCGAATCACTTTCGACGATAACAGTCTAAAGCCTCATATGTAAGTGAGGGCGTGACCTGAGTAAATCAGTGTAAAGTTGCGACAAGAACTAACAAATTCCCTATTCTTTACTTTGGCTTACATTGCTACACAGCAATTGACATCAAAAGAGGTATACTCAGGCAAAATACTAAAAGAGCCTGCGGTTTAGCGCACGACTCTTACACCAGTTCACCCAGATTAAGGAACACTATGAGTCGGATATTATTAATCGATGATGATCTCGGTTTGTCAGAACTCCTTGGACAATTACTCGAACTCGAAGGGTTTAAACTCACGTTAGCCTACGATGGTAAGCAAGGCCTAGAACTTGCCTTAGCTGCAGATTACGATTTGATCTTACTCGATGTGATGTTACCTAAATTAAACGGTTTTAAAGTGCTACGCGCCCTGCGCCAACACAAGCAAACTCCAGTGCTGATGCTCACCGCCAGAGGTGATGAAATTGACCGTGTGGTAGGGCTTGAGATCGGTGCCGATGACTATTTACCTAAGCCCTTCAATGACAGGGAGCTTATCGCTCGAATTCGTGCCATCATTCGTCGCTCACACTTAACCGCCCAAGAAATTCATGCAACACCCGCGCAAGAGTTTGGTGATTTGCGTTTAGATCCCTCACGCCAAGAGGCCTATTGCAATGAGCAACTGATCATCCTCACGGGCACAGAATTTACCCTACTGCACACCTTAGCGCTCCATGCTGGCGAGTTGATGAATAAAGAAGAGCTCAATGAAATTGTGCTGGGTAAAAAATTGATGCCATTCGATCGCAGCCTAGACATGCACCTCTCGAATCTACGTAAAAAACTTCCCGAGCGCAGCGATGGCAGACCCAGGGTGAAAACTATTCGTGGCAAAGGTTATATCTGGTTACCATAACGGCGGGAACAACTGTGCCTAATCGCTTATTTATCAAATTACTGCTCGGATTTTGGCTCTGTAGTTCGTTGATTATTGCCTTAGTCGGGCTGTTGCCTTTGTTGCAACAAAATCACGACCGCGCCCCAATACCGCCCCACCTGCAAAAAGTACTGGCGACCGTAGCGCAGCGCATTCAAGAAAATCCAACTCTGCTTAAGTCCGATTTTCTGCGCCGCTGGGAGAGGCATCGAGATATGGAAGGCAAACCGCTGCGGCTGTATCTCACCAATAGCCAAGGCCAAGTGATTAACACCAATAGAATCAGCCGTGGTGTACGCAGTTTTATGCTGATGGCCGATGAAGAAAAACAGCCAATTAGCCACCAATTTAAAGATGAATTAGTATTTGGCCCACACCAATTTACTCTGGAGGGAGAAACCTATTTTCTCTATGGTCGACTGCCAGATATTCATCCTCGGCCCTGGTTCTTCTTCTTCATCGAAAACAAACTACTCACCCTCAGTTTGGCCATACTGATGTCGGGATTACTCTGCGCCCTACTCGCTTGGCATTTGGGTAAGCCACTCAGTTCACTCAAGAAAAGTGCAGATGCCCTCGCCGAAGGTGATCTCAGTAATCGGGTAGATAAGGCAACCACCCAACGTAACGATGAAATCGGCCAACTCGCCACTGCGTTTAACAGCATGGCTGACTCGATTGAGGCCATGGTCAAAAATCAACAGCGATTAATGGGTGATATTTCCCACGAACTGCGCACCCCACTGACCCGCCTGCAATTGTCACTGGCACTGGCCCGTAAGAAAGGCCAACAAACTACAGAAACCGACCGCATTGCCTACGAGGCCGAGCAATTAGAACAACTGATTGCCGAGCTGCTGGAGCTATCGCGGGTCAAACTTAGCACCAATGAGACCAAGGTACGCCTTGGCTTAGCCGAGTCGTTAAGCCAAGTATTGGACGATGCCGAATTTGAAGCCGATCAACAGGGCAAAAAGATCACTATCGATATCGATGAAGCCATCGAACTCAGCCATTACCCCAAATCCCTGTCTCGCGCGATAGAAAACCTGCTGCGCAACGCGATTCGTTATGCCCAGAGCGATATCCACCTGCGCGCGAGCCAAGCCAGCGGCCAAGTACAGATCACCATTAAAGACGATGGCCCGGGGATAGATCCTGCTGAACTTGAAGCGATTTTTAAACCCTTCTATCGCCCCGATTCGGCAAGGCAGCGGGAAAGCGGTGGTTGGGGCCTAGGACTCGCCATTACCGAAGCGGCCATTAGCGCCCATAAAGGTAAAATCAGAGCCGAGAATCGCCAGCCCCACGGCCTTGAAGTCAATATCAGTTTACCGACCTAAAAACATAAGCCCCGCTAACACAGTTAGCGGGGCTTATATCATCAACAGTCAACTACCGTTAATTCTTAATCCCTAGCTGTTTTAATTTGCGATACAAGGCATTACGACTAATCCCCAAACGCTTAGCACATTGGCTCACATTACCCTCACAGGCGCGGTAAGCCTGCAACACGTTCAGATTTATGGTTCCATGGAGCGAGTCGATGGTGGCGGAGCTAGGCTCGGACAGTTCGTGCGGATGCGCCGTGGTTTCCGCGTCGACAACCTCAGTTAATGTGTGCGGCTCAAACGCCAGATCCATTAGCTTTTGAGCAAGGTAATCGGGGAGATGATTGATCTCGAGTACAACCTCACCTTCGGCCATCAAACACGCCACCTGCATTAGGTTATCCAGCTCCCGTAGATTGCCGGGCCAATCGTAACGCATTAGCTGCGCCAATAATTCAGTACACAAGGTTTGTGGGCCGCTGCGGTGACGGCGGTGCAATTTATGGATAATGCGCTCAATATCCTGCCGCTCACGCAGCGCAGGCAAGCGCACCTGCAATCCATTCAGGCGATAAAACAAGTCCTGACGGAACAGCCCCTGCGACACCAGCGACTCTAAATCCATATGGGTCGCGGCGATGATCTGAATATCGACCTTAACACTTTGATTACTGCCAACAGGGACGACCTCACGCTCCTGCAGCACCCGGAGTAACCGGCTTTGCGCCGCCAGCGGCATCTCGCCAATTTCATCGAGGAATAAAAAGCCACCGTGGGCTTGGCGGATCTTACCGATAAAACCAGTTCGATTAGCACCAGTAAAAGCCCCTGCCTGATAGCCAAATAACTCAGACTCAACCAGCTCTGCGGGCAAGGCGGCGCAATTCACCGCCACTAACGGCTGCGCGCGGCGCGAGCTCTGGGCATGGAGCTTTTTGACAAACTGCTCTTTCCCCACCCCAGTTTCACCGAGCACCAGCAAAGGGATTTGTTTAGTGATGACCTTATTAGCTTGCTGCCAAGCCCGCTCAAGCAAGGGATCGCGAAATCTTACCCCCAATTGACTCTGCGGCTTATCTTGAATCGTCTTCGCACTTTTGGTCTGCGTAACACCCAACGCCTGAGTCTGTAAGTGCAGGGCCAAATCCCGATTGAAGCCCCCCGCTCGCGCCCAGCTATCTCCCAAATGCAGCTCTAGGCTATCGCCCAGCTTGGCTTGAGTCAGCAATTGTTTTGCCATGGGATTACAACCCACAATTCGTCCATCACTGTCGGCAATCACTATGCCTTGCCAGCCAGAACTTAATAAACTCGGCTCGGCTGCTAAATCAATCCGATAGTGACTATCGGGCAGATGGCACAACAACGCAGTCTCAACCTGCTGCGCCAGACTCGACACTAACATTAAGGTCTGCTGTGAATGCCGCTGTTGCTCACTGGTGATATCGAGCACTCCGAGCATCTCGCCTTGGGGTGAAAAAATAGGGCAAGCAGTGCAACTCATAAAACGATTTTGGCGGATAAAATGCTGCTCACCGACCACTGACACCGCCTGTTTGGCCATGAGCGCCGTACCTATGGCATTGGTGCCTTTATACTGTTCAAGCCAGTTAACCCCAATATCAAGCGCTACATCCGCTAACTTACTGGAATAACGACTCACGCCCCAATGTTTCAGCACATAACCGTCAGCATCGGAGAGCAATAACCGGCTATTGGATTGCGCCATGAGTTGGTTAAATAAGGGTAAAGCATGGGATTGCACCAGCTCGATGAGCTGCTGATATTGCTCATGTTTATGTTTGAGCTCCGAGCTCGTGAGCCTGAGATCCTCACCAGCACGAAACTCTGATAAGCCAGCACCTAAGCTGCGCTGCCATGAATCGGCTAACCATGCCTGTGTGGTTGGAAAATGCGGTTTTACTGTCATAGCCATGCTCCCCGAGCGCTGCTCCATTTCGGCACACCCATGGTGTGTCGTTGGATGACAAAATGACCACAGGGCAACTTTCCATCCTTGAATGCCCTATTGATTTGGATCTGCAAAATTAGCTTTTCATCATACTGTTAGCTCAACAAGTGTACAACTCCTGCCAGTTTGGCACTGTCCTTGCGATACCCGTTTATACGCAGTACTCAAGTGTTGCGTAAGAGAACAATAACTTAATCAATAGCTTTGTCAGTTAACTCTTGGCAAAGGATAAAAATAACAACAGTGCTCAAACCTATTTCAACAAGACCCATGCTGAGACGCTACACATTTAGCGTTTTCGGCAGCCACAGAAGGAATAACACTATGATTTATGCTCAACCCGGAACTCCTGGTGCCATCGTTAACTTTAAAGAAAAATACGCCAACTTTATCGGTGGCAAATGGGTCGCCCCAGTCAACGGCGAATACTTCGATAATCGCTCCCCCGTCAATGGTCAAAACTTCTGTAAAATTCCCCGCTCCGACTACCGCGATATCGAACTGGCGCTCGATGCGGCCCATGCCGCTAAGGATGCTTGGGGCAAAACCTCGGCCACCGAGCGTGCGAATTTACTGCTGCGTATCGCCGATCGCGTTGAGCAAAATCTCGAATACTTAGCCGTTGCCGAAACCTGGGAAAACGGCAAAGCGGTGCGTGAAACTCTCAACGCCGACTTGCCTCTGTTTGTAGACCATTTCCGTTACTTCGCTGGCTGCATTCGAGCACAGGAAGGCAGCGCCGCCGATATTGATGGCAACACCGTCAGCTATCACTTCCCTGAACCTTTAGGTGTCGTCGGGCAAATCATTCCGTGGAACTTCCCGCTGTTGATGGCAGCATGGAAAATCGCCCCCGCGCTCGCCGCAGGTAACTGTGTGGTACTCAAACCCGCCGAGCAAACGCCGGTCTCTATCCTTGTGCTACTCGAACTGATTGAAGATCTGCTGCCACCCGGCATCCTCAACGTCGTCAACGGTTTTGGCGCCGAAGCGGGCCAAGCCCTCGCCACCAGCAAACGTATCGCTAAACTGGCCTTTACTGGTTCCACCGAAGTGGGTTACCACATCTTAAAATGTGCCGCCGAATCACTGATCCCATCGACAGTCGAACTCGGCGGTAAATCGCCTAACCTGTATTTCGCCGATGTGATGGACCACGAAGACGAGTATTTAGATAAAGCCGTCGAAGGTATGTTGCTGGCCTTCTTCAACCAAGGTGAAGTCTGTACTTGCCCATCAAGGGTGCTGATCCAAGAGTCGATTTACGATCGCTTTATCGAAAAAGTGCTCGCCCGTGCGCAAACCATCAAGCAGGGCAACCCGCTGGATACCGCCACCCAAGTGGGCGCACAGGCCTCCCAAGAACAGTTCGATAAGATCTTAAGCTATCTCGCGATTGGTAAAGATGAAGGCGCGCAGGTGCTCTTAGGCGGCTCGCTCTGCCAGCTCGAAGGCGAGCAAAGCAAAGGCTATTACATCAGCCCAACGATCATGAAAGGCCATAATAAGATGCGGATTTTCCAAGAGGAAATCTTCGGTCCGGTTATTTCGGTCACCACCTTCAAGGATGAAGCCGAAGCCTTAGCAATTGCCAACGATACCGAATACGGCCTTGGTGCGGGTGTATGGACGCGGGACATGAACCGCGCCCAGCGTCTAGGTCGAGGCATTCAGGCTGGCCGCGTATGGATTAACTGCTACCACGCCTATCCTGCCCACGCGGCCTTTGGGGGTTATAAGAAGTCAGGCATCGGCCGTGAAACCCACAAGATGATGCTCAATCACTATCAAAACACCAAAAACCTGTTAGTCAGCTACGATATCAATCCGCTCGGGTTCTTCTAACCGAGCTGAAATCTTGCCTTGATAACAAGAAAGGGCGATTAGCCCTTTCTTTATTTTTAGCGCGTTAAACTATAAGAACATACCGCCAGAAGCCTCGATACGTTGTGCGTTTATCCACGCCGCGGCGGGTGACAACAAGACACTGATTGCGCCGCCAATATCCTCGGGTAACCCCACCCGCCCCAACGCCGTTTGCTGCGCTAAAAACTCATTCATCTGTGGATTATCCCGCACCGCACCACCGCCAAAGTCCGTTTCGATTGCACCGGGAGCCAGCACATTAACGCGAATCCCGCGTGGACCAAGCTCCTTCGCCCAGTATTTGGTCATGGTTTCGACCGCGCCTTTCATGGTGGCGTAAGCACCAAATCCCGGAACAGCAAAGCGCGTTAACCCCGTAGAGACATTGATAATACTGCCGTTATCGGCAAGCAGAGGCAACAGTGCCTGAGTTAAGAAGAAAGGTCCTTTGACATGAATATTCATCAAAGTATCGAACTGCTCCACACTGGTTTCAGTCATGGGAACATAGATACCAATCCCAGCATTATTAACTAGATAGTCAAAACTATCCCGCTGCCAAGTCTGTTCGAGCGCGGTTTTTACGCGCTGCGAAAAATCACTAAAGGACTGGCTATCACCCACATCTAACGGTAAAGCGATGGCCTTGCGTCCGTGCCATTCAATTTCCGCTACCACCTCGGCGGCCGCAGCGGCATTACTTTGGTAAGTTAGAATAATATCAACACCTTGTGCGGCTATGGTCAGGGCCGCATTTTTACCTAAGCCACGGCTTGCACCAGTGATCAGCGCGATGGGAGTTGTGTTCATTGTGTATCCTCTTCATTCATCTATGTTAATGCCGCCGCACACAGCTTATTACTTGCACAAAGAGGGATAAACACACTATAAATGGCAAGACTGTTAGCCATTAGAGAACAATTGCGATGCAAGATAGACTACAAGCCATGCAAATTTTTATGCGGGTGGCTGAATTAGAGAGTTTTACTCAAGCCAGTATCAGCCTTGGTCTATCGAAAACCCATGTGTCGAATGTCGTAGCTCAGTTCGAAACCGCACTAGGGGCACGCTTACTACAACGCACCACCCGCACGGTGCGCCTCACTCAAGATGGTATAAGTTGTTATGAGCGCTGCAAAAACTTGCTCACCGACTATCAAGAGTTAGAAAGCCTTTTCCAACTGCAGGCAGTGCAAGTTTCCGGTCGCTTAAGAGTCGATATGTCCACGGGGATTGCACGTAACTTAGTGCTTCCTCATCTTCCTGACTTTATTGAGCAATATCCCCAAATTGAGTTGGAGCTAAGCAGTACCGACCGCAAGGTCGATATCGTCGCCGAAGGTTTTGACTGCGTGATCCGCGTTGGCAGCGTGCAGCAAGAAGGCGTTATCGCCAAAAAGATTGGCCACTTTAAGATGCTTAACTGCGTTAGCCCAAGCTACATCGCAAAATACGGCAAACCATCGAATATAGAAGAACTTAGCCATGGGCATAAGCTTATCCACTACGTTGGCCAGTTAGGCGGCAGCGATTCAGGATTTGAGTATCTGAGCCAAGATAATCACGAACTATGCGCCCTAGCCTTACCTAAGTTAATCACAGTCAATAATGCCGATGCCTACAGCGCGGCCTGTCTCGCAGGATTAGGCATTATTCAAGCGCCGAATATTGGGGTGGCAAAATATCTCCAAACCGGAGAACTGATTGAGATCCTGCCAGATTATCCTGCCCCCTCAATGCCAGTGAGCCTGCTCTATCCCCATAGGCGCCACCTTTCTAAACGCCTTCAGGTATTTATGGCTTGGTTAACCGAGCTGCTAACGCCTTTTTTAGTATCGCGTTAACGGCTAGTCTCGATATTCGCTAACCGCTGCGAAAGTTTTGCCATCGAGCTTGCTGTGCGGGGATCGCTCTCAGGTTCGACCACGGGGTTAAATTCGAGGCGCGGACCGACGAACCTACCTAGACGGCTTGGCAGAATATGCAAATCCCAAACTAACTGATCGTAGTAATGCAGCCGCAGGCCATTATCCGCAACTGGCCAATGGGCATAGAGTAAAAACGAATGATAGCTCTGCGAGAGGGAGCGGCTCGCCACTAATTTAAAATTTGCATCGAGCAGGCTGCACTCGGTCGATTCTTCAAAGGGACAATCGTAGGAGGTCAGCAGTAAATAGCCTTGGGTGCCATTGGGTAACGAGCAGCGGTACTGGGCCTCAAGCTGCCTTCCTGCGATGTTGACCCCAGCAGCTTGCTGATTGAAATACAAAGGTTGAGTGAGCGCCTCGGTATCGGACACTCGCAGTGTGAAGGCTGTTATCGGCTGCATGCGGTATCCTTCCTTTGCCCTGAAATAGCTAATTTCGCTTCCAATACAAGCCCATCAATATCAGGTATCCCACAAAATACGCCAGCAAGTCGAGTGGGTCGAAATGACTACCAATCACAATTCGCGCCAAACGATTGCCGCCCAACCCCAGCTTGTCCACTAAGCCCCAATACTGACCAAATTCGATACCGAAGGCAAACAGCAGCACAGCCATCGCCAACCATGGCGTGTGCCAAAACCGATTGATTGACTCCCCTTTTGCATTCACCACGGGCACTAGCGTGCGCGCCATGCAAAACAACAGGATCACCACTAACACGTCACCGACAAAACCGCGAATAAACCCCGAAGGCACAAAACGCGCGATCAACACTTCGATGATAAACAGCAGCACCGCATAAATTAAAAAAGATTTTCGATCGGGCTGACGGCTAAAAAGATGGACTGGCATAAACAGGTTGCTCCCTTACCTCTCGAAGATGAAGCGGCAAAATCTATCTTAAAACCAATACCTTAACAAGCTTAGTTCGATGAATTTATCTCCTATTTACCCATTTCACTCACCAGAACAGCGGGCAAGTTCACTCCGCAAAATTTAAGCGCCGTTTAAGTTTGGCTTTAGTAGCCTGCAAGCACACCACCTTAGGAGCAACAGATCATGTCCTCAAATATGCAGCAAAACATCAACGTCTGGGATCCCTTGATCCGTATCTTTCACTGGTCATTGGTGGGCTTTTTTACCTTAGCCTACCTCACCGAAGGTGAAGACGAATGGATGAACATCCACAGTTACGCTGGCTACAGCATCTTAACCCTGCTGGTATTTCGCCTGTTATGGGGCGTGATTGGCACTCACCATGCGCGTTTTATCAACTTTGTTACCCGTCCGAGCATAGCATGGACTTACCTGAAAGAACTCTTCACGGGCAAGGCTAAGGATTACATCGGCCACAATCCCGCAGGCGCGCTGATGATAGTCGCCCTGATCCTCAGCATAGGATTCACGGGCTTCTCCGGCATGGCGCTTTATGCCACCGATGGCCAAGGTCCACTGGCCACAAGCTTTTTCGCCACTTGGCCAGAGGACGCATTAAAAGAAGTGCATGAGTTTTTCGCCAACTTCAGCCTGTTTCTTATCGTCACCCATGTCGGCGGCGTGATCGTCAGCAGCCTGCTGCATAAGGAAAACCTCGTCAAAGCCATGCTGACAGGTAAAAAGCAGCGTCCGCTGATCCAACAAGATGAACATCAATAACCGTCACAATCCGACCGTTCAAAGGAGTTAGAGATGAACAACAACCTGAATAAAAGCCTGATGGGACTGGCACTCACTGTGGTACTGCTCAGCAGTGTTAATGCCAGCGCCGCCAATACTAAGGTCGCCAGCTTGCCACTCAGCGCCGAGCGAATTGGTTTACAACTACAACAATATCAAGCACAAGGTGCTGGCCCATTTAGCGCCGCGGCAGGACAAGTACTGTGGCTACAGCAGAGTGAGGATCGCAGCTGTGCCAGCTGCCACACCGCCAAAGTGACAGACTCAGGTATGCATCAAAACACCCGAAAGCCCATCGAGGCCATGGCGCCATCGCTCACCAGTAACCGTTTAACCGATGCGGCCAAGATTGAGAAATGGTTTACCCGCAACTGTAACTGGACCTTTAAACGCGAGTGCACGCCTCAAGAAAAAGGCGACGTACTGCTGTGGCTGAGTTTGCAATAACGGCGTTATTCACATTCATTTTAATCAGTAAAACCTAAGGAAATACCATGACTAAACAAGCCCATCCCCTAAGCTGGATTGTAGGCTCCACACTCACCGCCCTCGCCCTTGCGATAGGCGCCGTAGGGCTCAGCTTGACCTTTACCAGTACAGGTTATGCCGACGATGGTCGAGAGCTGAATCAAGCCATCCCACAAAATGCAGAATACTCGGCAGAATGTGGCAGCTGCCATATGGCGTATCCCGCAAATTTACTGCCCGCAGAAAAGTGGCAGGCAATTACCAACAACCTAAACAATCACTTTGGTGATGATGCCAGCCTGACGCCTGAAGCAACGGCGAGAATTGAGCAATATCTCGTTCAACATGCCGCGCAAAATGGTAAGGTGATGAAAAATAGCAAACCTTTAATTGTTGATATGGGGCCACAAAAAATTACCGAGCAGGCATTTTTTATCCGTAAGCACGATGAGATCCCAAGGCGCATGGTGCAAGATAACCCCAAAGTCGGCTCATTCAGCCAATGTAGCAATTGCCACAACCTCGCAGAGAAGGGCATATTCGATGAAGATACCGTTAATATTCCTGGCTTTGGCCGCTGGGATGATTAACAGCCCAAGCTGTCTAGCCCATGATGACGACCTCTCTAACAAAGTGGTCGAATGGGTGAAGGAGGGTAAAGTATTACCCTTCGACACCATCATGCAACGCTATGAATCACGGTTAAAGGGACGTTTGCTCGACCTTGAGGTCGAGCAAAAACACGGCCGCATCATCTATGAACTCGAAATCCTGCGCGACGATGGCATTGTCTATGAGATTAAGATCGATGCCAAAACGGGTGAATGGCTTAAGGAAAAGGTCGACTAATGCGCTTACTCTTGATTGAAGATGATGCCGACTTAGTAGCTCGCCTCATTCCCGCCCTTAACAAGGCGGGCTATACCGTTGAACATGCCAATAACGGCATCGATGGCGCCTTTCTCGGTGAGGAAGAAGCCTTCGAAGCGGTGATCCTCGATTTAGGCTTGCCCGGTAAGCCGGGTTTAAGTGTGCTGAGCCAATGGCGCCAAAAGGGCCTGCTGATGCCAGTGTTAATTCTTACGGCACGCGATGCCTGGCACGAACGCGTCGATGGCCTTAAGGCCGGCGCCGACGATTATCTCGGTAAACCTTTCCATGTTGAGGAGCTGCTCGCCAGATTAGAAGCGCTGATCCGCCGACACTTTGGCCGCGCCGATAATCTGCTGCAACATGCTGGCGTCTCTCTCGATGTGGATAAACAAGCTGTGACCAATGCCGAAGGAGACGTTATCGAGCTGACTAAGATTGAGTATCGCCTGTTGCATTATTTAATGGCCAACCCGACTAAGATTGTGTCCAAATCTGAGTTGAGTGAGCGCATTTACGAAGAGGAACAAATCAAAGACAGCAATGTAATTGAAGTGTACGTCAACCGACTTCGCCAACGCCTCGGCAAAGATTATATCGAGACGCGGCGCGGCCAAGGTTATCGACTCAAGGATGCATAAGCGTGTATTCACTCAAAGCCTATCTCACTAGAAACCTGCTTATCACCCTCACCTGCGCCATGGCGCTATTGTTGTATTTGCTATTTCAAGGCATTCAAATCTTGACCCAAGACTTTGTCGCCTCGCGCCTGCAACACGATGCCGATAGTCTGATCTCCGCCCTCGAACCGCAAGCCGATGGCACTTGGTCGCTGAGTACAGACAGGCTCCCCAATGTGTATCACAGGGTCAATTCAGGCCACTACTTTGCAATTAACATCGGTGAGCAGTTATTACGTTCCCGCTCGCTGTTTGACCATATAGTTTCACTCCCCAATCTTAAAATTGGCGAGCAACAACAAGCCACTCAATACGTTGGCCAAGAACACTGGCTGATGCTCAGTCAGACAATCGTCAAAAATGGGCAAACCATTACCCTCTGGGTGACCGAAGACATTAGCTCGCTCGAGCAAACCCAATTACGCTTTTTAGGCTTTGCGGCGGTAGTGGTACTGCTGACCATTATGATCCTGTTATTTGCCCAACACCTGTTGCTCAAACGGGGCTTTAAACCGCTAGAGCAAATGCCAGATGCCATCAGGCAACTGCGGCTCCAAGGTCAAGAAATCGATACCCAGCACACGCCAACAGAAATTAGCCCTTTGATTGAGGAAATCGAACGCCTCATGAATCAACTGGGGCAGAGGGTACAACGCTCACGCAATGCCTTGGGTAATCTTGCCCACGAAATGAAACGCCCTCTGCAAGGGCTACAATCCTACCTCGATAGCCTAGCGCCAGAGCAAAGACGCGAAGGCAGTAAGGTGCTCGCAGATCTGCACCATATTATTGAGCGAGAGCTTAAGCGCACTAAAATCGTCGGGCTCTCCACTCCGGGGCGTTTCACCGTGCTCAATGACGATCTGCCGCCACTCATCCAAGTGATGCAGCGCATTTATCCAGAGCGCAAAATTGATTATCGGTTTGATAAAGCACTGGTGATTCCCTTTGACCGGGACGACTTACTGGAACTGCTTGGCAATCTGCTCGATAACGCCTGCAAGCATGCGCGTCGACAGATACAGCTTTGTATTGAACAGACAAATACCAGCAATCGAGCGTATCTGATTGAGGTCAGCGACGATGGCGAAGGTGTATCGGATAGCGATTTAACGGTGATTACGGAACGAGGGATTCGGCTCGATGAGAGCATTCAAGGCCACGGTTTAGGCCTGTCGATTTGCAAAGATATTGTCGAGAGTTATCAGGGAGAACTTAGCTTTACGCATTCAACACTTGGTGGGTTAAAAGTTAGCGTGACATTACCTCAGCCGCATTAAACGCACAGCAAAGCAAATGCTCGCTGTGCGATGGGAATTACGACTTATAAGGCATAGGGCCGAGATAATCTTTCTTACCCACATCCACACCGTTATGGCGCAGAATCGCATAGGCCGTCGTCACATGGAAATATAAGTTCGGGATAGCATGTTCAATCGCAAACTCATATCCTGTTAAATACTTACCTTCCCAACGCGGTTGAGAAACGTGAATTGTCGCCGCATCGGCAAAATCTGCCTCGGTAAATTGAGCTAAGTACTCGATAACAGAAGCAATACGCGCTTGCAGCTCTGGCAGAGTCGTTTCAGTATCATCATGCTTAGGTACGGTATCTAAATTCCCCGTTAGACGCGCGACCCCAATCTTGGCGGTATCACAGGCAATCTGGATCTGACGGATCAGATTAAATTGATCGGGTGCTAAGCGGGAATTCAATAATACCGCCATATCCACCTTCTTCAAGTTGGCAAAAATCTCACCCTTTTCCAGAATAAGACTCAAGTTTTTCAGCATCTTGCTAAATTGAACAGCCGTTAAATCATAAAGCATGACATAAACTCCTGTGATAAACGCCACCAGATTGCAGCACTAGAGACTATATTGGGGCAAAAAGGATGATTTCAACAGAGTTAAAATTTCAGCTTTGCTAGGGCGTGTTGACGTTTCGAGATTAAATTTTGTTCGTTCTGGCAAGCTCGTGCTCGCGAAACGAGGAATGATGTGTAGTTATTCTACTCAAATGACGAGCGGCTCTTATGACAGAAAGTAACATAAAAACAATTTCTTAGCATTTATCCAGAAGCTTAACTATCAATCTTCTTTATGCATCAATTAATCGTATTGCCTGAAAAATAAAAGGCCTCGCATTGCTGCGAGGCCTTTTACTTTAAAGAGGTTGAGTTGGCCGATAAGCCGGGTCCTGTCGTGGACAGTCATTCATCTAGGCCTGCAATCGCTCACAGGCTCAAGCGACCTACCCGGTTCCAACGCGAGCCACGCCATACGGAACCCTATTTGGTCTTGCTTCGGGTGGAGTTTACCTTGCTACGGACTATTGCTAGCCGCACGGTGCGCTCTTACCGCACCCTTTCACCCTTACCACCTTAGCCGAGGCTATGATGGCGGTCTCCTCTCTGTTGCACTTGTCGTCGGTTCACACCGCCCAGGCGTTACCTGGCACCCCGCTCTTTGAAGCCCGGACTTTCCTCCCCGTTCTTGCGAACGCGGCGACTGTCTGGCCAACTCGGCGCGGATTATAGCCTAAGCAATCTGCGCGTACCACTGTTAATCCAGCTGGTGTGCTCCTATCGGTTAGATTTGCTTATAAATCAGACTCTAAACCGAACTTATACAGAGCATTCTTTTTAAGACCGTGAATTTGCGCGGCAATGGCAGCGGCCTTTTTAAGCGGCAATTCTTCACAGAGTAACTTGAGTGTGTTGATGGCAACGGTTGGGATAGCTTCATCATCCTCGGCCGCGCGGTGACCGTGCACCATCAGCACTATCTCGCCTTTTTGCTGGTTAAGATCGCTGCTGACGGTAGCCAATACCTCAGCCACTGGGCCGCTAAGGAAGGTCTCGAAGGTTTTAGTCACTTCACGCGCCATCACCACTTGCCGCTCGCCGCCTAACACTTCAACCATAGTCGTTAGGCTATGTTCGATACGGTGGGGAGATTCATAAAAAATCAGCGTGCGCGGATCTTCCTTAAGTTCAAGCAACTTATCGGCGCGAGCTTTTTCTTTCGAAGGTAAAAAGCCTTCAAAGGAAAAACGATCCGACGGCAAACCTGAGGCACTTAACGCCGTAATCGCCGCACAGGGGCCAGGCAGGGGGATCACCTTAAACCCAGATTGGCGCACATGGGAGACCAAGTGATAGCCGGGGTCTGATATCAGCGGCGTGCCCGCATCGGAAATTAGCGCAATCGACTGCCCTGCGGCTAGCTGATCCACAATCCACTGGGCGCGAGCACGCTCATTATGGTCGTGCAGTGCGATGGTTTTAGTTGAAATGCCAAAATGACTCAATAACTTGCCGCTATGGCGGGTGTCTTCACAGGCAATTAATGCAACCTGGCTGAGCACGTCAATAGCACGTGGGCTCATGTCCCCCAAATTACCAATAGGAGTGGGAACGATGTAGAGTGCGACGCTTTGGTCCATATATACCTCTGTAATGACAGTGCCAAGACTTTCGTCAAGCGCAAGAGAAGGTTAAACTAGAGGCAGCATCTTACCAGAGTGAAGCCCAGTGTTAAAAAGCCTGAATACAACTAAGTTAGTTTCCGTGGCCATTTTATCCGCAGTATTGGCGGGTTGCGGCAGTCAAGCGCCCAGCAGCTCTACCAGTACAGCGCCCACCGTGGCCACCTCATTAGCCTCTGCTCCATTGGCGCCAAATGTGTATTTAGCACAGGCCGCTAATAGCAAAGATCCTCAGCAACGTGATACTTACCTGCTGCTGGCGGCACATGCGCATATTAATGCGAACGACTATGCGGCGGCGCAAAAGCTGCTCAAGTCGATGCTGCCAAGCCTGACTCAGGTCCCGACGCTAGTGGCTGAACATAAATACCTGACTGCGCGGGTGCTAGAGCATACATCGACGCCGCTTGATGCTCTGAAAACGCTAACTTACCCAAGCACTTGGGTATTACCCGGCTGGCAAATGGCAGCCTATCATCAATTAAGAGCGCATTTATTCCAACAGAATAAACAGCCTATCGAACAGGTGCGCGAATTAAGTTTATTGACCACCTATTTACCTCCCGCCGAGGCGAATGAAGTCAATAATCAGATCTGGCAAGTGTTGCAACCGATGCACGAGCAAACCTTGCTCGCATTCACCAAAGATGCCAAAAGCCCTGTTTTTGCAGGTTGGTTACAACTGGCGTATATCGCTAAGCATTATGCGGTCGATCCCAACCAACTGGTCCGTTATTTAGGCGACTGGCAAAAACAAAACCCTTATCATCCTGCGGCGGCGAAGTTGCCCGCGGATTTAGATCAAGCGTTAAACGCCAAACCTTATACCCCAAAAAATATCGCTGTACTCTTGCCGCTCACAGGCCAGCGCGCCAGTGCCGCCAATGCGATTCGCCAAGGCATTTTGGCCAGTTATTTAGCCAAACCGAATGAGCAAGTCTCGGTGAATTTTTACGATACCGCTAACGATGCCGTTTCCGCCTATCAGCAAGCGGTAAATGCAGGCGCTGAGTTTATTATTGGCCCGCTACTGCCAAATGAAATCGATCAATTATTGGCATTAAACACTGGTACTGCGGCAACCAACACCACTGGCACGCCAGCAGCGCCTGTTGCGGCAAGCGCGCCGATCCCGCAACTGTTTTTAAATCAAACAGACAAGTTTGTCGCTGATGCTAATAAGTTTTACTTTGCATTATCGCCAGCACAAGAAGCAGCCGATGCTGCAATACGCATGTATCAAGATGGCGTAACTATGCCACTGCTACTCGCCAGCAACGACGCCATCGGCAAACGTATGGCCGAGAGCTTTATTCAAGCCTGGAAAAAGAAAAGCGATACGCCCATCGAAGTCTATTACTACGACAGTGGCGATAAGATGAAAACGACTGTGCAAGATGCGCTCGGCGTTCGCGATAGCCAAGCCCGCATTGCGCGCATCAAAGAACTACTGGGCAATTCAGTACAGGCCGATTTCCGCTCGCGCCAAGATATAGATGCGATTTATATGATCTCGACGCCGCAGGAGTTAACCCTGCTCAAGGCCTTTATCGATGTCACCTTTAGCGTCTTTACTCAGCCCGTGCCGTTGTACACCTCGAGCCGTAGCCGTATCGATAATGAATCGAGCCAAACTGCGCAGGATTTAAATAACCTCACTCTCAGTGACGCACCTTGGTTGATGCAAAATGGCGAAGAAAACCTGATGGTTAATACCTTATGGCCCGGTTGGAACAACGGCCAAAAACGCTTATTTGTGATGGGTTATGATGCGATGGATTTAATCAGCAAACTCGCACAAATGCGCTCATTTACCGGTTACCAGTTCAATGGTCGTAGCGGCGTGTTATCGGTCAATCCCGATGGCGTAATTAACCGCCAATTAAGCTGGGGACGCTATCAAAGAGGCAGTTTCCGCCAACTATGACACTCGGACAGCAGGCAGAGTCGCTCGCCCAAGGTTACCTTGAACAGCAAGGTTTAATCTTTGTTGAGCGCAATGTCCGCTATCCCTTTGGTGAAATAGACTTAATCATGCGCCACAAAAACTACTGGGTATTTGTTGAAGTAAAATACCGCTCAGCAAATCAATTTGGTGGAGCAATACAAGCACTTAGCAAAGCACAAATCGGCAGGATCCGCATGGCGGCCAGTCATTATTTACAGAGCCATAAATTGGATGTACCCTGCCGATTCGACGTTGTCGCCATCGAAGATACGCAGATCCAATGGCTGGTCGATGCCTTTTAAACGAGGCTCTCGACTCAGCTAATCGAATAATTTTTAACGCTTATGCCTCAACTCCACCGTGGAAATATGGCATCATAGCCACACTTTATCCTGAAAGGATGTATCCATGTTAGAACGCATTAAAGACAGCTTTACTGAATCTATCCAGACTAAAATCGATGCAGCCGAAGCACTGCCAGAATCCATCGCCAAAGCGGCGGAGATGATGGTGCAATGTCTTTTGGGTGGCAATAAAATTCTTGCCTGCGGTAACGGTGGTAGTGCCGGTGATGCTCAGCACTTCTCGGCCGAGCTATTAAACCGCTATGAGATTGAACGTCCACCACTGCCAGCCATTGCCCTGTCGACGGACACATCGACTATCACGGCAATTGCTAACGATTACAGCTACGATGAGATTTTCTCAAAGCAAATCTTAGCTTTAGGCCAACCAGGCGACATCTTGTTAGCCATTTCCACCAGCGGTAACTCTGGTAACGTGATTAAAGCGATGGAAGCGGCACTGAGTCGCGATATGACTATCGTAGCCTTAACCGGTAAAGACGGCGGCGCGATGGCGGGATTACTCAGCGTGGGTGACGTCGAAATTCGCGTTCCTTCGAACGTGACGGCACGTATTCAAGAAGTGCACTTACTGGTGATCCATTGCCTGTGTGACAATATCGACCGCACACTCTTCCCACAGGACGAACAGCAATGAGATATGCTGCCCCACTGTTAATGGTTTGCATGCTACTGCAAGGTTGCGCCGGTGCCGTTATGGTGGGCGCAGTCAGCGGCGCCATGATGGCTAACGATGAGCGTTCGGTAAAAACGCAGCTCGATGATACTAATACTGATTTTAAGATCACCAGTGCGCTACTAGAGCATGAAGATCTTAAGAAACAAACCAATATCACGGGTGTATCGGTAAACGGTAATGTGCTGATGATAGGCCAAGCCCCCAACTCGATGTTGAGGGATAAAGCGGTTAAGGTCGTACAAGACCTTAAGCTGGGCGGTAAAATCCACAACCAGATCCGCATCGGTAATCCAACGTCTTTCACGACTCGCAGTAACGACACTTGGGTAACAACCAAAGTGAAGGGACGGATGCTCAACGAGAAAGAATTGGATGTGACCCGAATTAAAGTGATCACTGAAAACGGTGAAGTCTTCCTGCTAGGGCTGATCCACCGCTCACAGGCAGAGCTTGCTGTTGACATTGCCCGTCATACTGCTGGTGTACGCAAAGTCGTTAAGGTTTTCGAATATATCGAATAACCGATTGAGCCTAAACACTTAAAGTTTAGGCTCGCCTTTTACCGCGGTATCAATTCCTAAAGACTTCACCTGTATGTTATCCATCATCTTGGGTGACTTCTCCACCAACGCTCCTATCCAAGGTAAAAACAGCGAAGGCAGCACAATCAAAGCGGCACCCAGCCAACTTAAGCTATCCAGCCATTCATCAAACAGCAGCCAGCCTAATAAGACGATAAATAACAAACCAGTATATTCGGCAATCGCAATATCACTCGCCTGCGCTTTACGGTAAGCCAGTACACATAACCAATGATAAATCAGTAAAAAGGCATTACTAAGTAGTGCAACCGCGAGCAATTCCCAGCTCAGTCCCTCCAGCCCCTGAAAGGCCGCAATGACTAAGGTCGCGGGGATTCCCAGCAAGTTATAGAGCATTAAGGTTAATACCGGATGCTCAGTATTAGGCACTTTTTTAAGCATCAACTGATTGATAGCAAAAGTAAATGCTGAAAATAACACCGCTAATCCAAACCAGTTCATCTCGCTCGGCCTGAGGATAATTAAGATCCCCACAAAGCCTAACAGTGTGCATATCACCTGCCCTGTGGTAATCCGCTCCTTTAAAAACCAGTATCCCATCAAAATAATCATCAGGGGGGCAGAATAAAACAGGGAACTGACTGTGGCTAAAGGCAATGCCATCAATCCAATAATTAAAAAAAGCGCGCCAACCGAGCCTATGTTGGCACGCCAAAGGTGAACCGAAATATATTCCGTCTGCGGTCGCTGCGAGTACAACCAAATCGGGGTTAACATGAGTACTGAAGTGATTTGTCTCACGAGTAGAAAAGTGGCTGCATTAGCATCTTCTGGCAACCATTTGATCGATACATCGTAAAAAGCACTAAATAGATTACCCACTATCAATAAAATCAAACCGATAACAACAGGGCGCTGCATTTTAACTATCCGTAAATCTCAATGCTGGCATGATAATCCCCGCAAAACTTAAGCTGAAATGATGCTTTCTCATGCTAGATGAATTAAATTCATACTAAATCGTTTAGACTTTGAAAATCATGAGAAAGCTTCCACCCTTACGTGCGCTGCAAGTATTTGAAACTGCCGCGAGGCAACAACATTTTTCCAAGGCTGCCGCCGAGCTTTGCATTACCCAAAGCGCGGTTTCACACCAAGTGCGTGTATTGGAGGAGTACTTTGGTGAACAACTTTTTGATCGTCAGGGACGTAAACTACAGCTCACGCCCAAAGGCCAGAGCTTATTTATTGAGTTAGAAAGAATTTTTAATGAGTTAAGCGATCTTAATCTCAAAATCCGCGACACCCCAAATCAACAACTCTGTTTGGCGGTATACAGCTCATTTGCGGTGAAATGGTTGATCCCAAGGTTAGCGGATTTTCGGCGCCAATATCCCAGCGTTAAAATTCGCCTCGAGATGATCACTCAAGACCCCGATCTCAGCACCAGCACGGCCGATATCTTTATAGCAGGCAAACTCAATCAACGGGGTTATTGGCAACAATTACTGCACAAGGAACGCCTGATCCCCGTATGTAGCCCTAGCCTTTATCCTAAATGGCGCGAGATTAACTTGGGCAATTTTCAGCAACAAGCATTACTGATTGTGGATGAAGGCCCACTTGGACTCGATTGGCATAAGTGGTCATCGGCCCATAAAATCCCCCTGAATAACGAACAACAGCATATTTTTAGCCACATAGTGATGGCAATTGAGGCGGCGATTGCCGGACAAGGTATCGCCCTCGCCCCTGATTTTATGGTGGCCGGTGATATCAGTACTGGACGACTGGTAGCGGTAAATCTACCCGATGTTCATACGGGTTTTGAATTTTGTTTTTTATGCAAACAGCGACGCCTAAATGAACCCGCCATTGCAGCATTTTCTTCTTGGTTAAAATCGCAGGCCTAAACGCTTAGCTACAGCCCAATGAATAACAGACATAAAAAAGCCGACCTAAGAATGGGTCGGCTTAATCGAGTGTTATGTAATGCGCTTTTTAGGTCAAATTACACTAACAAACCAATCTTCTCGTACACCTTTTTCAGCGTCACTTCGGCGCGAGCCTGGGCATTTTCGGCGCCCGCTCTCATCACTTGGTCGAGGTAAGCACGGTCGGCACGCAGCGCACGGTAACGCTCTTGCAGCGGCTCTAACATGCCCACGACCGCTTCACCCGCGGCACCTTTTAAGTGGCCATACATCTTGCCTTCAAACTCGGCTTCGAGGCTGGCAATGCTCTGGCCTGTGATACCCGACATTAAGCTCAACAGGTTAGATACACCAGGCTTGTTTTCCATATCGAAACGCACGACTGGCGGCTCATCACTGTCGGTCATGGCTTTTTTCAGCTTTTTCATGACCGCTTTAGGATCTTCAAGCAAACCAATTACGTTGTTACGGTTGTCGTCCGACTTAGACATCTTCTTCAGCGGATCCTGAAGCGACATCACCTTAGCGCCATGCTCAGGAATAAAAGGCTCAGGAATGGTAAATGTCTCGCCGTAAGCGTTGTTAAAGCGAGTGGCGATATCACGTGTTAACTCAAGATGTTGCTTCTGATCTTGACCAACCGGGATTTCATTCGCTTGATACAGCAGAATATCCGCCGCCATCAGTACAGGATAACCAAACAGACCGACGTTAATATTGTTGGCGTGCTTTTGTGACTTATCCTTAAACTGCGTCATACGGCTCAGCTCACCCATTTGGGTATAGCAATTTAACGCCCAACCCAGCTGAGTGTGCTGCGGCACTTGAGATTGGATAAATACCGTGCTCTTTTTAGGGTCGACGCCGCAGGCTAAATACAGTGCAAGTGTATCTAAGCAGGCTTCACGCAATGCTTGAGGGTCTTGGCGCACGGTAATGGCATGCAAGTCCACCACGCAATAAAGGCAGTCGTGGCTATCTTGCATGGCAACCCATTGACGCAATGCACCCATGTAGTTACCTATGGTTAATTCGCCGGACGGCTGTGCACCGCTGAGTACTATGGGTTTGGTCATTACGTCATTGCTCCAAATAAAGATAAAAAGATTCGATTAAACTGCCTGGCCGACATTTAGCCAGCTAAGGATCTCGGCAAACTGCTCGCACACCGCGTCAGGGCCAGTGAGCCCAATATCTTCACCGTAGTTGTAGCCATAGGTCAAGCCGATTGATGCAACACCTGCTGCTTTCGCCGCTAAAATGTCATTTTTAGAATCGCCTACCATCAACAACTCACTTTTATCGAGTTGCCATTGCGCTAATAAATGCTCTAGCGGTAATGGATCCGGCTTCATCTTCGCCAGCGAATCGCCGCCAAGCACTAAGCTAAAGAAATCATTAATCTTAAAGGCCTCAAGCAGCGGCAAAGTAAAGCGGTAGGGTTTGTTTGTCACCACTGCCAGCTTAAATCCAGCGTCAAACAGAGTTTGTAGCACTTGGTGCACATCGGCATAAAGTGCACTGTGCTTCTCAAGATTTTCTTGATAGTGATGCATAAAAATCGGCATAGCCGCATCTAATGCCGTTTGCTCAACGTCTACGCCTAAAGCGTGGCTCATGGCACGGCGCATAAGCATTTCAGCCCCATTACCCACCCAAGTTCTCACCTGTGCCTCGGTACACGTTGCCAAACCTAACTCGGCGAGTGCCGCCTGTGTCGCGACCGCAAGATCGGGCACACTGTCAATCAGTGTGCCGTCGAGATCAAAGGCAATCGCCTTAATCTGTTTCCGCATCATTTGGCCTCAACTTTTGCTAACTCGGCACGCATTTCATCGACAACGGCTTTATAGTCTGGTTGACTAAAAATAGCCGACCCAGCGACAAACATATCGGCACCTGCGGCAGCAATTTCGGCAATGTTATCCACTTTTACGCCACCATCGACCTCTAAGCGAATATCAAAACCGCTCGCATCGATACGCTCACGCACTTGGCGTAATTTATCTAAGGTCGAAGGAATAAAGGATTGGCCACCAAAGCCTGGGTTGACCGACATCAGCAGGATCACATCTAACTTATCCATCACATGGTCAAGATAATGCAGCGGTGTTGCAGGGTTAAACACTAAACCTGCCTTACAACCGGACTCTTTAATCAGTTGCAAAGTACGGTCGATATGCTCAGAGGCTTCGGGATGGAAAGTAATAATAGAAGCGCCAGCCTTAGCAAAATCAGGCACGATGCGATCAACAGGCTTAACCATTAAATGCACGTCGATCTCCGCCGTAATGCCATAGTCGCGTAACGCTTTACACACCATAGGACCAATGGTTAAGTTCGGCACATAGTGGTTATCCATCACATCAAAATGCACTACGTCAGCCCCTGCATCTAACACGGCTTTAACGTCATCCCCTAAACGGGCGAAATCGGCGGATAAAATCGATGGAGCAATTAAAAATGGGCGCATAGGACACTCGCTGCTATTGAACAAAAAGTGCCTTATTTTACCCTTAGCTAGACCATGCCTCTATAGCAAATGCCACATTTATCGCGATTGAGGCCAGATGGAAGCTCAATTCCAGTACTCACAACCTACGGTAAGTCCAAGGAGAAGCTGAAGCGTTAGAAAGATTTTAGTGAAGATTGATAAATTATTGTTCATAAACTAAGCGAGTTTGTTATACTCGGGCAGCTAGCGTGGATCATTTAATGATTTCAAGGGAAGTATCATGAAAGGGCGGTTAACACAGTTTTCACACATTTTAGGCTCGGTGACATTTAAGTCGTCGATGATGTTGGCATTTACCGCAGTGGTAGTCGCCTCCTTAGCCTTTGGTGTCGAAAAACTGACCGCAGGTAACGATACCCCAGCCTGCGCTTGCAGTAGTGATACTCGTTACAACAATAGCTTACCTAGCAGCCATCCGAATAACCGTTGTGCCGAACAGGCGCAAACTTTAAGTTGGAAGACCTGGCTAACAGGTAAAAATCGCTCTAGCCAGTTCCATTTTGTCGACTTGCTTGAACTGCTCCATGGTCATCAAGATAAACCTATCGATGACATGAAACCTGCCAATTCACAACAGTCCTATTGATGCTAAGCCGGATCTGGCAAGTCTTTCACAGTACGATAGCCGCCTTCTTTGGGGTGCAGTCAGATAAAAATCGCCAAAAAGACTTCCAGACCAATTCACCATTACCGTACATTTTGATGGGAATCGTGTTAGCGATAGCCTTAGTTGCCAGCCTTATTTTGCTGGTTAGCCAAGTCGTTAGCTAAATAAGCAAATAACTCAAACCTTCCGTCATCAGTAATTAGTCATCCTGCGGATCGTAAGTCTCATCGTATAAAGCAATCAACTCGTCAACTTTATTGCGGCCACTACCATTTTGGCTAATGTTGCGTTGCACTTGGATCTTAGCGAGATGCGCACCGCGATACAGTTCGCGCGTCAGCGGAATATCATGGTTGCTAATCACAACAGGAATGCGCTGTTCAAGAGCCATATGCCGCGAATAACGCGCGAGCAACGCCTGATCATCTAAGCTAAAGCCTGCACCGACATAGGTAGTAAAACTCGCCGTGGAGGATAATGGCGCATAGGGTGGATCACAATAAATCACATCACCAATTCGGATTTGTTCAAAGGCTTTTTCATAGCCAATGCACCTAAATTCGGCGCGTTGCGCTTTCTTTGAAAAGGCCAAAATTTCCTTTTCGGGGAAATAAGGCTTCTTGTAGGAGCCAAAGGGTACATTAAAGCCGCCTTTGCGGTTATAACGGCACAAGCCATTAAAACCATGACGATTCAAGTACAGAAAATAAACCGAACGCAGGAAAGGATCGCGAGATTTATTAAAGTCTGTACGCACGCGATAGTAGGCTTCCTTCTGATTCATCTCATCAACAAATAGCTTCTTAGCAGCCGCAATGTACTCCAAGGGCCTTTCTTTGACTATGTTGTAGAGATTTATCAGGTCTTGATTGATATCGCAGAGTAAATAGCTGGGGTAGTCAGTATTTAAAAATACCGAACCTGCGCCAACAAAGGGCTCAACTAAACGTTCACCCATGGGTAAATAGTTCGAGAGCTCATCCACCAATTTAAATTTTCCGCCAGCCCATTTCAGGAAGGCTCTATGTTTTTTGATCATTTAACTTGATGAATGCCGACAAAAATAAAGGCCATGATTGTACTCTGTTTATTCTGAAATTTCACCGCTTGGAAGCGCATCTTGTAATTGATAACCACCGAGCTCAGCCCATTTTTTTATCATGGGTTGACTCAAACGATATTGTTTGACCAATTCTGCGGCAGCCTGTTGCGCCGATTGACTGTCGCTAAACTGCCCCACCAGCACCACCCAAAATTGTTTGTATTTAGCGACTCGAATATCCGGCACAGAATGCAGTTTTTTCAACAGCGACTCGACTGTGTCACGCTGGGAGACTGTAGCTATTTGGATGGTATAACCGGACGTTGGCCGAGTTTTTACATTAGTTATTGATGCAGCCGTGATGTTCTTCGCTGGATGAACGTTATCGTTCTTAGCGATATCTTCATGTGATGTATTGTTACTAGCAGTCACAACATTGTTTTCGGCCTTACTTGTGGCTTCATCAATCGGTTGTGTTATGGCGGACTCATTCTCGGCTGGAGTCTCACCATGAAATCCCGCCAAAGGATCAGCTTGCTGCGCCGCTTGCAATAATAAAGACTGTGCTAACGACTCCTCACGTTGTTTAAAATAGGGCGTTAATATCCGTTGACCATGGGCTAAAAACTCGTCGGAATCCAATGCGGGATAAGTGACCACGTCAAGCACGGGCTCATCGGAAAAGGGTTGAGCCAATCCAAACCAAATCAAAATGGTAATCAACAAACTGCAAAGTCCAATCAACGCTAGCTTATATTGTACCCAGGCTGACTTCTTCTCACTCTGGCCATGTAGCGCCAGTTCCAGCAAGGTAACGACTTCCTGAGGAGTACCCGTTTGTTTTTCAAGTTGTGCGCGAACAATGTCTCTTGGAGTAAATGGATTTTGGTCACTGTATCGCAGCAAGGTTTGATACAGTGCTTCCCGCTCAGGCAAACTTAGCGGTTCAATACTAATAGGCAGGATCTGCCGCCGGAGAGAATCGGGTAATTGTGGCAATAAATCGGCTAAAAATGCTGGAGGAACCGTTAAGGTCACAGCTATCCGCTGTCCCGCACACTGAATTTGATTGAGTATGATGCATTCTGCCCATAGCTCTTTTGAGAGCAAATGAGCATCATCGATAATGATATGTAACGGTTTACTTTGATTTTGAGCTACACGCAGAATGGTTTCGGCGAGGGGGATCTCATCATCAAAAATGGGGGATGACATCAACTGCACTAAAATCTTGCGACGAATCTCAGCGTTATCGGCATGCATAGGGCAGATAACCAGCGCCGCATTTGAATCATCAAAATCGGTAGCTAATGCAGTGAGCAGCGTTGTCTTGCCCGAACCTTGGCCGCCAACAAGCACCAGCAATTGGTCGCTATAACTGGCAACATGATGCAATCTTTGTATGAGGGCTTCCTGTGAGGGAAGCAAGACTTGCCCCTGAAATGTCACTCATCCACCACACAAGGTTTATGCGCAGCAGATAACCTGTTCTAGGGTAGATTCAGAGACTTGACTAAATACTTCTGCTCGACCAATGGCCGTTGGAAGTACCAGCCGGATCTGACCGCCTAACACTTTCTTATCGCGACGCATATGTTGAATAAAACTGTCGAAATCCATTGATTCCGGCGCTTTTACAGGAAGATCGAAGGCTTGAAACAATTGCACAATACGACGGACAATTGACTCATCAACCAATCCTAAAGACTTAGCGGTTTGAGCAGCAAGGACTGTGCCAGCCGCAACGGCCTCACCGTGCAACCAGTTACCATAGCCCATCTCAGCTTCAATAGCATGACCAAAGGTATGCCCAAGATTCAAAAGCGCGCGCACGCCCTGCTCTGTTTCATCTTGGCTGACCACATCAGCTTTAATTTCGCAGCAGCGGGAAATCACATAGACTAAGGCTTGAGTGTCTAAGCTTTTTAGTGCTTGAACATTATCCTCAAGCCATTGAAAAAACTCAGCATCCCACATAATGCCATATTTAATAACTTCCGCCATCCCCGCAGCAAACTCACGCGCCGGCAAGGTCTTTAAACAGTCAGTATCAATAATGACAATTTGTGGCTGATAAAAAGCCCCTATCATATTTTTACCCAAAGGATGATTGACCGCCGTTTTGCCGCCAACCGAAGAATCCACTTGGGATAAAAGCGTTGTAGGGATTTGAATAAAATCGATACCACGTTGATAACATGCCGAGGCAAACCCCGTCATATCACCAATCACCCCTCCACCGAGGGCCACCAACACAGAATCTCGGGCATAATTACGTTGCAGTAGAGCCGAAAAAATAACATCTAAATGCGTTAAATCTTTAAATTGTTCGCCATCGGGAAGGATGACACTAGATACCTCACCAAACGAAGCCATCGTGTCTTGAACCTGGTTTAGATACAAGGGCGCGACGGTTTCATTGGTGACGATAAGGATACGTTTTTTCAGCAGATAGCGAGACAAAGTCTCGCTATCACTCATCAAACTCTGGCCAATGTAAATGGGGTAACTACGTTCACCTAAATTAACCTGAATTTGTTGTGTCATTCTGCCTAGAAACCTAATTTCTCAACGATTTGATTCGCAACAACCTTTGCACTTTGATCATCAGTTTTAACGATCACATCAGCAATTTCTTCGTACAGAGGGTTACGGATTTCTGCGAGGCTCTCTAATACTTCTCGCGGATCATCTACTTGCAGTAATGGGCGACGCTTGTCTCTTTGAGTTCGCGCAACCTGTTTGTCGATAGTGGTTTCGAGATAAACCACAATACCGCGAGCAGATAAATGATTACGGATATCTTTGCTCTGAACTGAACCACCACCAGTGGCAAGGACAATACCCTGTTTTTCAGACAGATCAGCAATAACCTGAGCCTCACGACGGCGGAAACCTTCTTCGCCTTCTACATCAAACACCCAAGCAATATCAGCGCCAGTGCGTTGCTCAATCTCTTGATCTGAATCGTGGAATTCTAAATGCAGCATTTGCGCCAGATGGCGACCAATTGTGCTTTTACCTGCGCCCATTGGGCCTACCAGAAAAATATTACGTTTTTCAGCCATTTCTTGTACGTCTGAATCTTAATGAAAAGTATGCCTATATCGACTCATGATCAAGCCGACCTACTGTATGTTACCTTGCTCTTATGAGACTTGACCGAGGATTATCTCAGTTTAATGTCTAGTCTGGCAAGTGATGCTCGCTATTTATGGTAAGAATTGTATTTTATAAATAATAAAGCCAGCAAGTGGTGCTGGCTTTATCCGAACGACTACATAGAGTTAGAGTTTCTCATTCACAATTTTAGGTGTTACAAAAATCAATAGCTCTTGGCGCTCATTCTTGTCGGTACTGTTACGGAATAAGAAACCGACCAAAGGAATGTCTCCCAAAATAGGTACCTTGCTAACCCGGCTAATCAAATTCTGCTGGTAGATACCACCTAATACAATGGTTTCGCCATTGTCGACAAGTACTTGAGTACCAATACGCTGTGTATCAATCGCTACTGCTGGACCTGTCGGCGTATCCACCGTTTTGCCCTGTGAGTCCTGCGTAATCTCAAGATCCAGAATCACACGATTGTCCGGTGTAATTTGTGGTGTCACCCTTAGTGACAACACCGCCTTTTTAAAGGTCACCGAGGTCGCACCGCTTGACGTGGATTGTACGTAGGGAATTTCAACACCCTGCTCAATATACGCCGATTTTTGGTTAGAGGTCGTGATACGAGGGCTCGCGATAATCTCACCTTTGTTTTCTTGCTCTAGTGCACTGAGCTCTAGATCCAAGATAGTACCGTCAGCGAGCTTAGCCACATGGAAGGCGATGCTAGTTGGGTTAGTGACGGCCGCAGGCAAGTTCACATTCAAACGATTATCTAAACTTGGTATCGTACCATTGGCAATATCGCCGGCCCCTTCTAGAGAACCAGAGGTCCCTTTATCACCCTGCTGATCAGTCACTCCCCAGCGGATACCCAAATCTTCAGACACGTCATCCTTTACGGTAACCATACGCGATTCAATCAACACTTGGCGGATCGGAATATCAAGCACCTCAACCAAACGATGAATGTTTTCGATGATTTCAGCGGTATCTTTGACGAGTACCGTATTGGTACGCTCATCAACGGCCACAGAACCGCGAGGAGACAATAAACTTGAGTCAGTGCCTTTTAATAGCTCAGCAATGTCGGTCGCTTTGGCATAGTTAATCTGCAGATACTCAGAATAAAGCGGCGCAAGCTCTTTAACTTCCTGTTTACTTTTGAGATTTTGACTTTCGCGAATCGCAAGTTCTTCACTCGGCGCCACCATCAAAATATTACCTTCGATGCGTTTATCGAGTCCTTTGGTTTGCAAAATCAAATCCAGTGCTTGGTCCCAAGGTACATCGTCAAGCCTAAGAGTAATATCTCCCTCAACAGTATCACTGGTCACTAAGTTAAAGTTGTTATAGTCAGCAATAATCTGTAATACGGTACGAACAGAAATATTCTGGAAGTTTAATGAAAGGGTCTTACCGTTATATTTCTTAATATCTTTAGTCGCTACAGTACGTTCAACCTTGTTAATCGACAACCTAAAGAGGTTATCTTCCTGCTTATAATTGAACTCATAATTACCCGATACATCAACTATGATGCGAGTCGTTAAGTCATCTTTAAAGGTTTCAAAGTTTTTAACTGGCGTAGAAAAATCCTGTACATCCATCACATACAACAAGTCATTGTTGATGTCAGTGTTGTAAAGCTGAACCTCAAGTTTGGCACCAATTTGCTCAACGTTGGCCGCAACAGAGCGGCTATTTAGGTAGACTAATAAATCGCCACCGCCATTTTCATTACGTCGAAAATCAATATTTTTAATACTATTTACAAATGGGCTATTTGCTGTTGCCTGAGAATTCACAACCTCATCATTAATGGTTAAGCGATAAGAATTACCAACTACGCTACCTTGATAAGGTTTGACTTTGGATAAACCTAAAGTCACTGTTAAACGCGCATCTTGCTGCGAGGTCACTAGATCTTTAACACCGACCTGATTAATCGGTAAGCGATCTTTAGAAAGACCAGAAATACTACCATCAAAGGTCAATACCAGCTCAGCAGGCGATGCATTTGAATCAATTTGTGGAGCCGAAATCGCATCCTCAAATATTAACTCAACCTCTAACTGATGATCGACTAAAGCATGGTATTTCACATCCATTAGCCGATTTGCCGCAAAGCTCGATGGCAAAAATCCAAATAGTAATGCGATCCCAATAACAGACTTAACTAAGCCTGAAGATAAAAACGATAACGGGATTTTTATCGCGGCAGAAGATTTCATTGTTCCCTCATCCTTCGCTTGTTATTTTCCAGAAAGTTCGATGTTGTTTGTGCGCTCTGACCAACAACCCGTACCATCTGGAATTAATTCTACAACTTCCACATTCTGTGGAGTCACTTTCGCTATACGTCCGTTAAACAACCCTAGATACTCACCCACGCCCATCCGATATACACTGCCATCATTCGTTTCAATCAGCGCCCAAGTTACATTAGCTTCACTTAACGTACCGCGCATTTTTAGGTTGTCTAAAGCATAAGTTTCTAAACGGCCCTTACGACGTTTTAAATCCGGTTGTAAGCAGTTTTTACTGGTATCAACGACTTCTTCGGTTAATTCGCGAGAAGGCGGAACAAAGGGACTACGCATTAACTCAGCCTGGTAGGCAAAATGCTCAAACTTAGGCGGTTCTTTTAAGGGTGGAATATGCGCCACATGCTGTGCTTTAGTTGTAGTAACAAATAGCTCTAAATCACTACGATCGCCAACACACCCCATTAAAAAAAGACTCATCCCTAACAGAGGTAAGAGTTTCATTATTTCTTCCCCTTGTTAGCAGGCTTTTCGGGGGGTAACTCTGCCCCTTCTTTAAAGCGATAGGTTTTAGCAAGAATGTCCATGGTTAAAGTACCGCTATCATCACGTTTGATCGTAAAATCATGCAAACTAACAATACGAGGTAACTTAGCAACACCACTCACCATATTGCCAATCTGGTGATAATCACCAGTGACTGACATCTTAATTGGAAATTCGATATAAAAATCTCGCTGAATTTCAGCTTCCCAATTTAAACTTTTAATCCGTAAACCAGCATCCGTTGCTGCAAAGGTTAAGTCATCAAGCAAACCGGGCATCTCGTTTTCTGAAGGTAACATTTTCAGCAATTCGGCAAATTGCCCTTCCATTACGGCAAGTTGTTCACGATAGAGCTTTAAATTAGCGGCCAGTTGATATTTGTTTTGAAAATCTTCTCTTAGCTGTAACTCTTTGTTTTGTTCATTATTAATCACATCGATTGCATCAGACAACACCACAAAATATCCCGCTGCAAATACGCAAAGAGCTAGCAAAATAGCGAAAAATACTTTTACTTGTTTTGGCCAACTTCCGATATTTTCAAAATCGATATCATTAAACTGACTGAGATCGAGCTTCATTTACTCGCTCCTTTTGCCGCTTTTACGGGCTCTTCAGCAATGGCTCCTTTGATGCTCACCCTTAAACTAAAGCTCTGCAATTGTCTTAACTCATCATCTTGGGTAACGATCGATTGCATATTGGGATCGGTTAACCACTCAGACGCTTTTACCTTACGCATCATATTTGCTACGTTATTATTCGACTCACTGCGACCTTCAATGAGCAACAAACTGCCTTTTTTCTCAAGACTCGATAGATAAATTCCTGGCGGAACAATACGCACTAGCTCGTCTAATACGTGTGTCGGCAAATTACGGGATTGCTGAAGATTTAAAATAATTTCAGTTCGACGCTCAATATCTTTTTTACGTTCAGTGATCTTTTTAATCTCGGCAATTTGAGCATCGAGCTGCTGAATTTCTGACTGTAAATAAGCATTTCTTGCTCGCTGCTCATCAGTCATCATCTCGAGTAAAGCCAGCGCTGCATAGACTAAGATTGCTGAGCCCAAAAATACCGCAGCCAATATGCCGATATAATCGCGTTTCTGCTTTTCTCTCGCTTCTTCACGCCAAGGAAGCAGGTTTATGTTCGCCATTGACCGTAGCTCCTCAGGGCTAAGCCACAAGCAACCATATATTTGCTAATGCTAGGTTGCAGTATATTTTTAACGGATTCATCCGCGTGCAGGCATCCTTGGAAAGGGTCGGCAATTATGGTGTGAACACCTAACTCATTGGTCAATAAGTTAGCCATGCCTTCTAGTTTAGATGTGCCACCACATAAGACGAGATAGTCGACTTTATCTTTGCCGCTTGAAGTACAATAAATTTGCAGCGTTCGCTTAATTTGCTGCAGTAATTGCGTTTGGAAGGGAGATAACACTTCAAACATATAATTACGCGGTAAATCACCCTCGATTTTTGCTTTTTCTGCCTGCTCATAAGACATGCCATAAAAAGAGAGAATCGACTGAGTAAATAACTCACCACCAAAGGCTTGTTCACGGATAAATGTAGTTTCGCCAGACTCGACAACGCAGAAAGTAGTCATATTCGCGCCGATATCGACCATGGCAACCGCTTTCTGGCGAGCCCCTTCAGGTAATTGGCCTAGGACTAACTCAACCGCTCGACCTAAGGCATAGCCTTCAACGTCAACGACTTTAGTCTCTAGCTCGACTTCATCAAGCGCATCAACTCTGGCATCGATATTGTCAGTACGGCAAGCACTGAGTAATACATCGACCTTAGAAGGATCGGTACTGTTGACGTTTAAGGTTTCAAAATCAATGCTGACTTCATCAAGGGAATAGGGGATTAAGTTATCAGCCTCAATCTCAATTTGCGCTTCCATTTCCTCTTCGCTAAGCGAGGCATCCATATAGATGACCTTAGTCATTACAGCAGAACCAGAAACCGCAACCGCAGCATATTTAACCGATTTAGGCAAAGCACGCTTTACCTGTTTGAGGCATTCAACAACGGCATCGGTATCACGAATATCATGATCGTTAATAGCACCCTTTTTTACGGGAACCGCTACGTGACTTAATATTTTGTATCCATCAGCAGTCTTACTCAGCAAAATGGCCTTTACTTCATGGGAACCAATATCAATTCCGACCATTTGCGGAGCCTGACGCTTCCATAAATTTGAAAGCATAATCCGTTGTCACTTTATTATTTATATTTCAGTATGAGAGATTAGCACAAAATCAACCCGTTATACGTATTTGTATAGAATGTTTCAAGATTTTACAAACGCTATTTTAGGGCCGTCACGTTTTTGCTTCACCCAAACGTTCGCGCCTTATATACTGTCGCACTTAACTGAACATTAGGATCAATTTAGGTGAAGTGGTTAAAACGTATTGTTATAGCTCTATTCAGTCTAGCCCTTTTGGGCGTAGGCGCCATTGTTGCAGCATACTTTTATGTTTTGCCGGATCTGCCGGATGTTTCGACACTAAAAAATGTGCAATTACAAACACCTTTGCGCATTTACAGTAGTGATGGCAAACTCATATCTCAGTTTGGTGAAAAACGACGTATTCCCTTAAAACTGGAAGAAGTCCCTAAACCGCTGTTACAAGCCTTCCTTGCCACCGAAGATGCGCGCTTTTATGAGCATGGTGGTATCGATCCTGTCGGGGTAATCCGCGCAGCAATCGTCATGTTAACAACCGGCGAAAAAAAGCAAGGAGCAAGTACTATCACCATGCAGGTGGCACGTAACTTCTTCCTAACCCGCGACAAAACCATTATTCGTAAAGTGAAGGAAATTTTTATTTCCTACCATATCGAGCAGTTGTTAACGAAAGATGAGATTTTAGAGCTGTACGTTAACCGTATCTATTTAGGCCAAAGAGCCTATGGCGTTGGCGCAGCCGCTCAAGTGTATTTTGGCAAAAACGTCCAAGATCTGACTCTGTCTGAAATGAGTATGATTGCTGGCTTGCCAAAGGCCCCCTCAACGCTTAACCCCATTACTTCACCTTCCCGTGCTCTCGCTCGTCGCAACGTGGTGTTGATGCGGATGAATGAAGTGGGGTATATCAGCAAAACGGAGTACCAAACCGCACTCCAGGAGCCACTCGTAGCCAAATATCATGGTGCCGAAATCGATCTCTATGCCCCTTATATTTCTGAAATGGCCCGGGATTACATGGTGCAAAAATATGGTGAAGAAGAAGCCTATACCAATGGCTATAACGTCTACACCACGATTTCATCCGATCTCCAGCTGTTAGCGCAGCAAGCATTACGCAATAATGTTTATGCCTATGATGAACGTCATGGCTACCGCGGTCCTGCTGCTGTTTTGTGGACAGGCGCTAAGCCTGATAATGCACAAATCAAAGCTGAACTGGCTAAAGTCACACCCGTCCAAGAGTTACAACCTGCCGCAGTATTAAGCATTGATGGACAGCAAGCCAGTGTATTAACCGCTAAAGGTGAAACCAAAGTCATCAAATGGGATGGCTTGAAATGGGCGCGTAAATTTATTAACGATAAACGCCAAGGTGCGGTACCTAAATCGGCTTCAGACATGCTGACAGTAGGCGAACGTATTTGGATCCGCGACAATGGCCAGTACTTACAATTATCGCAAGTCCCCGAAGTAGCGAGTGCCACAGTGTCACTCGATCCGGAAAATGGCGCTATCCGTACTTTAGTGGGTGGTTACAGCTTTAGCCAAAGCCAATACAACCGGGTGACTCAGGCTAAACGCCAATTAGGTTCGAATATTAAACCTTTCATCTATGCTGCGGCATTAGAAAAAGGCTTTACGCTCGCGACTCTAATTAATAACGCACCGATTAATAAACCCGATATTAGCCAAGGTACTGCGTGGCGGCCGAAAAACTCGCCCGATATCTATGGTGGCCCAACGCGTTTACGTGTGGGCTTAGCGCAATCGATCAACGTCATGTCTGTTCGTGCCATGCGCCATATTGGTTTAGATGCAGCTATTGCCGAGTTAACTAAGTTCGGTTTTGACCCTAACGACTTACCACGAAACGAGTCCTTAGCCCTCGGTTCACCTTCGGTAACGCCCTTACAAGTCGCAGCGGCTTTCAACGTGTTTGCAAATGGTGGCTTCTTGGTTGAACCTTTCTATATTGAGCGGGTAGAAGACTCCTTCGGCAATGTGATTGAAAAAGCCAATCCAACCTTAGCTTGTAAGCCAAGTGGTAATCTAACCCAACCGAGTAGCGACCCAATGGGCTTTAGTGAGCCAACGGCTCAAACCGATGAGCCTGTTGCCCATTGCTTTGAACAAACTGGCCGTTACGCACCGCAAATTATCTCTGAACAAACGGCATTCCTGATCACCGAAGCGCTGAAGAGCGTGATCTGGGGGGGTGGCGATTGGAGTAAAGGCACTGGTTGGCAAGGTACAGCTTGGCGTGCGGCGCAATTAATTAAACGCCATGATATTGCAGGTAAAACGGGGACAACCAACGAATCTCGCGACACGTGGTTCAGTGGTTTTGGCCCGACGCTGACAAGCACCTTCTGGGTGGGATTTGACGATCATGGTCGCCAGTTAGGTAGAACCGCTTGGAACGCTAATGGTGAAAAAGATCAGATCACTGGGACCGAAGCCGGTGCTAAGACCGCAGGGCCTGGCTGGAACGAATTTATGAATAACGTGCTTAAAGGCGTTCCAGAAACCACGGCGATTCCACCAGAGGGAATCGTCTCGGTGCGGATCGACCTTGCAACAGGCAAGCTCACTCGTAAAACTGATTACACCAGCGATTTTGAATACTTTATCTCCGGTACTGAACCGAAGGAATATATCAGTGAAAGCCAAGATGAAAATAATCTCTTCATCGATGCGCCAGCGGATGACTTGTTCCAATAGCCGTAAATAGCAATAAAAAAACGCGACCTTGAGTCGCGTTTTTTTATTGCTCGCCTAAGATTAACCTACTTTGCATTAACCCGCTTTTTTAGTCGCAATCGCTTGCTTAACCTGAGTCAACGCTGTGCCGCCGAGGACATCACGTTTTGCCAAACAGGCTTCGATGGTAAGGTTGGGATACACATCATCTTCGATGATATCGGCAAAGGTTTTAAACTCGGCCAGCGTAAAACCTTCTAACGGGATCTTCTTAGCGATCGCCGCAACCACGGCCACACCGACGACATGGTGCGCTTCACGGAACGGCATGCCCTTAGACACCAGATAATCCGCCAATTCGGTCGCGTTGGCATAACCTTGCTGCGCGGCTAACAGCGCATTCGGGCGATTCACCACTAAGCCAGATAATACCAGCGCCGCCATATCTAAGCAGATTGCCCAGCTGTCGACCACGTCGAACAAGCCTTCTTTGTCTTCCTGCATGTCTTTGTTGTAGGCCAGAGGCAGGGCTTTCATGGTGGTGAGAATACCCACTAAACTGCCGTACACACGACCCGTTTTACCGCGGATCAGCTCCAGCGCATCGGGGTTTTTCTTTTGTGGCATCAAGGACGAGCCTGAGGTCACTTCATCACTCAAGGAGATAAAGCCCGCTTCACCCGTATTGAAGAAAATCAAATCTTCGGCCATGCGGCTTAGGTGCATCATGCTGATTGAGGCGGCTCCGCACAGCTCAACCACATGGTCGCGATCCGACACGCTATCCAAACTGTTTAAGGTTGGCGAAGCAAAGTTCAGTGCTGCTGCAAGCGCATATCTATCCATTTGATAGGCTGTGCCCGCCAATGCACCCGAACCGAGCGGACAGGTATTGGCGCGCTTTAAGGCATCGGTTAAGCGGCTAAGATCACGCTCAATCATTTCCACATAGGCTAAACACCAATGGCCGAAGGTCACAGGTTGAGCACGTTGCAAGTGAGTATAGCCTGGCATTACAGCATCAAATTCACGCTCAGCAAGCGCGATAAGTTCGCTGCGTAAGGTTTGTAGGCGAGCCACTAATGCCGCACCTTCGGATTGGCACCAGAGTTTTAAGTCGGTCGCGACTTGGTCGTTACGGCTACGGCCCGTATGGAGTTTTTTTCCCAGATCGCCGACTTTGGCGATCAACGCAGATTCCACGAAACTGTGAATATCTTCCGCGCCCGAGGCGAGAATAATCGCAGGATCGCCCTTCACTTCCACCAGCAGCTCGTTCAACGCTTTCTTCAAGTCGCTGCATTCAGTGGCAGTGATAATGCCGACGCTAGCAATTGCATCGGCCCAAGCGATAGAGCCGACTACATCCTGCTCAAACAAACGATAATCCACCGGCAGTGAATCGTTGAATAATTTAAATAGCGCGCTGGTTTCGCCCTGAAATCTTCCACCCCATAAAGCCATGCTCAATCCCCTCGGTCACTGCTTTGAATACGTTAAAGCCATTAAAACTTAAGATATAAAAAAGGGCGCTAGGCGCCCTTTAAGTCTGCCTATTACTTAGCGTTGAGCGCGCGGATGCGGCTCGCTAACGAGTACAGACGGATAAAGCCTTCAGCGTGTTTTTGGTCATACACTTGGTCTTCACCGAAGGTCGCAAACGCTTCAGAGTACAAGCTGTTTGGCGAACGTTTCTTAACGGCAATCGCGTGACCTTTGTAGAGTTTCACCACAACTTCACCGTTAACAGACTCGGCTAAGGACTCAGATGCCGCCAACAGCGACTTACACAGAGGTGTAAACCAACGACCGTCGTACACTAAGTGTGCCATTTGGGCACCCACTTGCTCGCGCCAAGTACGGCTGGTTTTATCCAGCACTAACTCTTCAATCGCGCGTAGCGCGGCAAACATCACAGTGCCGCCTGGGGTTTCGTAGCAACCACGGGACTTCATGCCCACTAAACGGTTTTCAGTGATGTCGATACGACCCACGCCATGTGGTGCAGCGATGGTGTTCAGCTTCATCAGTGCAGCGTAAGGCGTTAATGCTTCACCGTTTACTTTAGTCACACGACCATTTTCGACTTCAAGTGACACATATTCTGCTTCGTTTGGCGCATCTTCCGGATCGGCAGTCAGCGTCCACACACCTTTGCTTGGCTCGTTCCATGGATCTTCCAACTCGCCACCTTCGTGGGAAATGTGGAATGCGTTGGCATCACGGCTGTAGATCTTAGTGGCAGAAGCTGAAGTCTTAATATTACGCTCAGCTAAGTAAGCCAGCAGATCTTCACGGCTCTGCATGGTCCATTCACGCCATGGTGCAATCACTTTTAAATCAGGCGCTAATGCCGCAAAGCAACCTTCGAAACGCACTTGGTCGTTACCCTTACCGGTACAACCGTGGCACAGGGCATCGGCCCCCACTTTACGCGCCACTTCAACCTGCGCCTTCGCGATGATTGGACGCGCCATTGAAGTACCTAACAGGTAAGTCCCTTCGTAAATAGCACCCGTTGCCATGGTTGGGTAGATGTAATCTTTAACGAATTCTTCTTTCAGATCGACGATATGGCATTCAGACGCACCTGAGGCTAATGCCTTTTCAGTCAGACCCACTAACTCTTCTTCACCCTGACCAACGTCAGCGCAAAAGGCGATGATTTCACAGTTGTCGTAGGTTTCTTTTAACCAAGGAATAATGGCCGAAGTATCTAGACCACCCGAATAGGCTAAAACGACTTTTTTCACGCCAGTATTTTTGTTCTCGATAGACATCTTAAATTCCTATAACTCGTTTCTCACCTTGGAGAAAGTAGGCTGCTAAACAGGGTTAAATTAACTAAATAGGGTTACCAGTACTGCATTTTGGGCGTGCATCCGATTCTCAGCTTGTTGCAGGATCAAGGAGCCTTCGCCATCCATGACCTCATCGGTCACTTCAACACCGCGGTGAGCGGGTAAACAGTGCATAAAGAAGTGAGCACCCGCTTTCGCCATCAAGGCCTTATTGACCTGATAAGGTGTAAACTTATCCTTAATTTCCGCTAACGGTGTTGGATCTCCCATGGAAATCCAAGTATCAGTATAGATAGCATCGTGACCTTCAATCGCATCAATATCTGAAGTCAGTACAACCTTGCCGCCATATCGGCTCGCGAGCTCTTGCACTTCGGCCACAACGTAGCCATCAGGAAAGTGACCCGCAGGGCAGATCACTGTCATGGTGGCACCGAGAATGGCCGCGCAATACATCAATGAGTTAGTAACGTTATTACCATCACCCACATACGCTAACTTAGCATCACTGATATTTTCAAAATGCTCGGCCAAGGTTAAAAAATCGGCTAAAGCTTGGCAAGGATGGTATAAATCCGAAAGTGCATTAATCACGGGCACACTACCAAACTTAGCTAATTGTTCGATAGTCGTGTGGGAGAACGTTCTCGCCACAATGGCATCGGCCCAACAGGACAGGTTAGAAGCAAAGTCAGCGACCGATTCCCGCTTACCTAAGGCACCATTTTGCTGGTCTAGGTATAAACAGTGGCCACCGAGCTTATTAATACCGATATCGAAGCTAACACGAGTACGCAGAGATGGCTTTTCAAATAACATCACCACACTCTTACCGTCCAGTGCATGGCGATATTCTGCGGGATTCGCTTTAATCGTCTTGGCCAAGGTAATCAGATCCAGCAACTGCTGCTGGGTTAACTCTTTTATCGATAGTAAATGCTTCATAACCTACTCCGCTTATGGTTGGATTTGTGTGCCCACGGCCTCACCTTTTGCTAATGCGACTAATTGGCTTGCATCACGCCATGAGGCCACTTGAACCGCCTGCCCCATCCACTGCGCCACTTCGAGCGCAGCTTCTACTTTTACTTTCATTCCCTTTTCGATCACACCTTGCTTCACCAAATCCGCAATCTGCTTACCATTCAGTGAAGGGATTAATTGACCTTTACCATCGAGTACGCCAGACACATCCGATAACAGCACCAACTTGCCACCGACCAATTTAGCTAATACCGTCGCCGCTTGGTCAGCGTTCACGTTCAGCATTTGGCCATCGTCCATCATGGCAATTGAGCTACAAATCGGCATCCAGCCTTGGGACAAAATAAACTTAAGGTAAGTGGCGTCCTTAGGAGAAACCTCGCCCACTAACCCTAAACGCTCATCTTTAATCTTGGCCGATACCGTGTTGCCATCGGCTAAGCTCATGCCCACACTCACAATCCCAGCTTTTGTCGCTGCGCCTTGGAGGATCTTGTTTGATGTGCCAGCCAGTGCACCGGCAATAATCGGCATTTGCTCAGGCGGGGTCACCCGCAGGCCTTCTAACTTGACGGTTTCCATGCCGTTTGCGGCTAATTGCTCATCGACCAAACAGCCACCACCATGCACCATCAGCACCTGCTGACCATTTGCGATCATTGCTGCGGCGGTATCCATTAAACGCGCCATCCCCATTTCACACTGCAGCAGGGCGCCGCCGACTTTAAGAACTAATACTGAGTTGTTGGTAGACATCTTGACGACTCTCTTAAATAAGGATGAACGGTTAAAGGTTAAAGTGAATCTTTATGCATTGCAGGGCTTGGCTCGCCGCGCCTTTCATCAAATTGTCGATGGCACTGGCAACCACTAAGTAGCCACTGTTCTCATCAAACTTCCAACCTAAGTGGCAATTCGGAGTCAGCACTACATCATCCACTTTCGGGAACTGGTTCTGTTTCACCGTCACCAGCGGAGCTTGGTCATAAACACTGTATGCCGCAGCCACATCGGCAGTGGTGGTGCCTGGTTTTAGCTGTACCGTGATGGTTGCTAAAATGCCGCGCTTGAAGTTGCCAAGGTGCGGCGTGAAGATCACCTCTTGCCCCAATTGAGTGGCAATTTCGGGTTGATGTCTGTGGCCTAATACGCCGTATGGTGTGAGGCTCACTTCGCAAAAACTGGTATGCAGCTGTGCCTTACGGCCCGCGCCCGTCACACCGCTGACCGCATTGATCACCGGATAGGCGGAGGTCAGTAAATTCTTTAATGGTTTCAAAGCGGTTAATGATGCTGTTGGGTAACAACCTGGCACAGCAATCATCTTAGTTGCGGCGACTTCTTTGGCATTCCACTCGGCAAGACCATAAACAGCCTTGGCTAGCACCTCGGGATATTCGTGCTCAAAACCGTACCACTTAGGGTACTGCGCCACATCACTGAAACGATAGGCACCGCTTAAGTCAAACACGGCTAAACCTTGGTTGTAGAACCAAGCCGCTAAATGCAAACTCACCGAGTGCTCGGTCGCCAACACCACTGCATCCGCCTCGGCGACGATCTTAGTCTTCGCTTCTTCAGTCAATGGTGACAGAGCTAAGTCAATGTGGCTGTAGACAGGGTACAAATCTGCTAAAGCTCTACCTTTATCTAAACTATTTTCAGAGACATACAGGCCTTGAATTGATAATTCAGACTCCGCATGGACTAAAGCAGTGAGTTGTGCACCTGTGTAACCACTGGCGCCGATAATGGCGATATTTTTCATATGTATTTTTATAAACCAAATCAAAGAGACTTAAAGAATAGATGAATAGCGTATACGCAACAGCGCATATCTATGATGACAGGACTATCGTCGTGGGAAATCGTAATGGCTCGTTATTTTATTCACTGACGGCTTAACGCTATACATCATGATATTTACTCTACAGGTCACAAGGGGTGACTCATCTCAACTGCAGGCTAGACTACCACAAAGATCTATTTATGCAATATATGTGAATATATATTTTTATTAAATTTTATCTTTAATCTGCGTTCAAGCACGCTTAGCAAATGACACAATACTTCACTAACTTCTTTATAACTCAGTTATCTATGGATGAAAGACTGAAAAATCAGTCCTTTTTATTAACACCTGATATACATGTACGCAAAGCCAAAATAATGCAGTTCATATTCACTTTGGCTAAACATAATAAAATATTGCGTTAGCTCGCATTTATATTGAATATTCCTCAACAATTATCGTGATTAGTTGCATATAAGATAAGCCAGTCGTATAAGTTATAAGTTCTGCTGTTGACCATTGCCCTCAGTGGTAGGTATTGTGCTAGCGGGCTAATACAAAGCGGATTTTGATGTTTTTCTATTCGGAGTAACTATGGCAGGTAATGTGGCAGACAATGTGACCGACATGTATGCGTCGTTAAGATCAAACGTGAGTATGTTAGGGCAGATCCTTGGCGATACAATGCGCACCCACCTCGGTGATTCTTTCCTCGAGAAGGTTGAGCAAATTCGTAAACTTGCAAAAGATTCCCGCCGTGGCGATGAGGCGGCACGGGAGCAAATGCTAGAACTGCTGACCGCACTCCCCGATGAAGAGTTAGTGCCTTTTGCCAAAGCCTTCAACCAATTCCTCAACCTAGCAAACTTATCCGAACAATTTCATACTATTAGCCGTAACTGTGATGAACTGGTTTGTGTACCGGATCCGGTCGAACAGTTGCTTGGCCGTATGCTGAATGGCCGTATCGATCAAACCAAGATGTTGGATTGCTTAAAGACGCTTGATATCGACTTAGTCCTCACCGCACATCCAACGGAAATCTCTCGCCGCACACTGATCCAAAAATATGCGGCGATTGTGGATTGCCTCGCCGAGCAAGAAAACGATCAATTATCCGATAGAGAACGTCGCCAAATTAATCTGCGTCTGCGCCAGTTAATCGCCCAAATCTGGCACACCAATGAAATTCGCCGTGAGCGCCCAACGCCAGTGGATGAAGCCCGCTGGGGATTATCGACGATTGAAGAATCTCTCTGGCACGCCGTCCCCGACTTTTTAAGGCAGCTCAACGATCAAGTACAAGAGCGCACTGGCCAGCAATTGCCTATCGATATTGCACCGGTGCGCTTCTCAAGCTGGATGGGTGGTGATCGCGACGGTAACCCCTTTGTGACCGCCAAAGTCACCCAAGAAGTGTTAGACCGTAATCGCCATGCTGCGGCACGCTTATTCCTCAAGGATATAGTGTTGCTAGTGGGTGAACTGTCAATGGAAGAAGCCAATGATGAATTAAAGGCTTATACCAACAATAGCTGCGAACCCTATCGTTTTGTGCTGCGCTCATTAAGACAAAAACTGCGTGACACCATAGATTACTTAAATGCCCGTATTGAGGGCCACAATCCTGAAGTGGATAAGTCGACGCTGATTTGGCAAGAAAGCGATCTTAAAGCGCCGCTAGAGATGCTGTATAAGAGTTTATGTGACTGTGGCATGCGTTTGATTGCTAACGGTTTACTGCTCGACATTTTGCGCCGTCTCGCTTGTTTTGGTATTCATATGCTTAGGCTCGACATTCGCCAAGACGCCGGCCGTCACTGCGATGTAGTTGCAGAATTAACCCGTTATCTAGGTATGGGTGACTTTAATCATTGGGATGAAACCGAAAAACAAGCCTTCTTACTGCGCGAACTCAGTAACCGTCGTCCGCTGATCCCGAGCAACTGGCAACCTTCCGCCGACGTGGCCGAAGTGCTTAACACTTGCCGTTTAATTGCTAAACATCCTGCTAAGGCGTTGGGCTCCTATGTGATCTCGATGGCGAGCAAGCCTTCAGATGTATTAACCGTATTATTACTGCTCAAAGAAACTGGCTGCACGCATCCAATGCGGGTTGTGCCGCTATTTGAAACCTTAAGCGACTTAAACAACGCCGCCGAATGCATTACCGCACTGCTTGATATCGACTGGTACCGTGGTTATACCAAAGGCATGCAAGAGGTGATGATAGGATACTCTGACTCGGCCAAAGATGCGGGTGTAATGGCAGCCGCTTGGGCGCAATATCGCGCACAGGAGCAGTTAGTCGCCGTCTGTAAACAGGCTGGTGTTAAGCTGACGCTGTTCCATGGTCGTGGTGGCAGTATTGGTCGTGGCGGCGGCCCTGCTCACAAAGCGATTCTGTCGCAACCGCCTGGCTCAGTTGATGGCCGTATTCGTGTCACCGAACAAGGTGAGATGATCCGCTTTAAGTTCGGCCTGCCTAAATTGGCAGTGCAAAGCCTAGCCCTGTACACCTCAGCGGTGTTAGAAGCGACTCTGCTTCCGCCGCCCGAGCCTAAGCAGGAATGGCGCAATTGCATGGAGCGGATTGCTCAGGAGTCAGTGAGTGCTTACCGCGGTATTGTCCGTGAAGAGCCGGATTTTGTGCCTTATTTCCGTGCAGCCACTCCGGAGGTTGAACTAGGCAAATTACCATTAGGCAGTCGCCCAGCAAAACGCCGTGTCGATGGCGGTATCGAGAGCTTACGTGCCATTCCTTGGATTTTCGCTTGGTCTCAAAACCGCTTAATGTTGCCAGCATGGCTCGGCGCCGGTGAAGCATTACAGGCTGCCTGCGAACGTGGAGAAATGGGTTTGCTACAGGATATGGATCGCGAATGGCCCTTCTTTAGCACGCGGATTTCCATGCTGGAGATGGTGTACGCCAAGGCGGAACCTAACTTAGCGCGTTACTATGAAACCTGTTTAGTTCCGCCCAATCTTCACCACTTAGGCGAAACTTTACGCCAGCGTTTAGATCTCGGCATTAAAGTGGTGCTGGAGCTGACTAAATCGGATACCTTAATGGCGCATACACCGTGGAATCGCGAATCAGTCAAACTGCGCAATCCCTATATCGATCCATTAAACTTCCTGCAGACCGAGTTATTAGCTCGTACCCGCAAGGAAACAACCGAAGCTCCCGCTTCCGAACACGTGCAACTCGCCTTAATGCTGACGATTGCCGGTGTCGCGGCGGGCATGAGAAACACAGGTTAATGAAAAAACTCACGCTTAGCCTTTGCTTGGGATTATCTGTACTGCTTGGCGGCTGCGTCACGCAGTACAGTATCAGCGAGCATGAAATGGAGCAGTATCTCAGCAAAGAGATCCATTTTGAGGTAAAACAAGGTAATCAACTCGTGGGCGCGCAAGTGCGCATTAACGACATCAGTGTCAGACTCGGTGAAAAGCCTGACACTATGAGCGTAAGTGCAACCACTCAGGTGTCCATCACTAACCCTATTTATCCATTAAAGGCGCAGCTTTCAACCACCTTTGAGGCTAAGCCTTGGTATGACAGTGCCACCCACAGCGTCTACCTACGCCAGCTTGAATTGGTGAAAGTCGAGTCAACACCCAAGGATATCGAGAAAGCCATCAGTAGCGCGACACCACAAGTGATGGGCTACTTAAGGCATTTCCTCGAGAATCAGCCCGTTTATGTGCTCGATACGAAGGATAGTAACCAAGCGCTGATGGCCAAGATGACCGAGAGCATTCAAGTCGTCCCAGGCAAATTAGTCCTTAAGTTCACTAAATAACGGCTTGCGTTGCAAACCATTCGCCATAAAAAAATGCTCCCTCGGGAGCATTTTTGTTAATCAAGCTAGACTGACTAAAACCCGTAAGTATCCAAAGAGTTACTTGCTGAAACGCCCTATCGATTGATAATCCACAATCACAGCTTCGGTGAGTAATTCACGTCTTAACATATCGTAGGCCACTGCCGCACTTAAGCTACGCACTAAATCCCGTGAACGTCGCGGCAGTTTTATCATTTGGCTGTAGACGCCACTGCGGGTAGCCAAGGCAATTGCTACTGTACCGACGGGCTTCTCTTCGGTTCCGCCATCTGGTCCCGCTATTCCACTGGTCGCTAAGGCAAAATCACTGTCTAAGATAGCACGCGCGCCCTTGGCCATTTCTTCGACCGTGGGAATAGACACTGCGCCGTGATCGTCTAACGTCGCCGGATTAACACCTAACACTCGCACCTTAGACTCGTTACTGTAAGTCACCAGACCGTGTTGCAAATAGGAAGAGCTGCCGGGGAAATCCACTAACTGACTAGTAATCATCCCACCCGTGCAAGACTCGGCAACACTTAAGGTCAAGCCAGAATTCAGTAACTTCGCATGGATTTCCTCGGCAAGCGTCGCTTTATCTTCGGCGACAACCGCAGTACCCAGCACCATTTTGATGTGCCCAGTCACCCGTGGCAGCAAAGCAATCGCCTTCTCACCGCGGGCAAAGATCTTAATCTCAATATGTGGCATTGAGGAGCGATAGCCAATGGTAATCCCCTCAGGCAACTCCAATGGCTCGATTTTGTCGGCAAGGGAAGACTCGCCATGACCTATGGTCAGCAACTTCTTCAGCGCCACCTTAGCGTCAAGGTCAAACTCTGCACGGATAAAAGGAATAAACTGTTCCGTCACCATATGCTTGAGTTCAAATGGCACGCCAGGGGTGAAGAACAACCAAGCTCGATTCAGCTTCACTCTAAATCCACAGGCCGTGCCGACGGGGTTATCCACCATCACCGCAGACTCAGGCAGCATTGCCTGCTTTAAATTACTCACTGGCATTTCACGGTTATTGCGCGTAAACCAATCTTCTAAACGTTGACGCCATTCACGATTCTCAACCAGAGGCTCGCCTTTAGCCTTAGCCATTGCCTCGGCAGACATATCATCACTGGTCGGCCCCAAGCCGCCATTCACTAGGATGACATCGGCATGCAAGCTACGCTCTTGGAAAACCGCAATTAAGTCCTCGAGACGATCACCGACTGTAACGCGCCTTTGGATCTCAATGCCATGCTCCATCATAGTGCTGGCAAACCAAGCAGCGTTAGTATCAACAATCTGACCCGACAGCACCTCTTCCCCAGTACAAATCATCTCTAACTTCATCATAGATCCTTAGCTACCCCAATAAGTTACTGCATAAGGTAAGTAACCTCTGAAGTAATAGCAAGAGTTGACCTTTGGGAGATATGGTTCAGTAGTGTGAAGAAAATAAGGTAGTCAGTCGCGATTTAGCGCACATCAGGGGTGTGTGAGCGAAAGAGGCTGAAAATTGGAATGATACCAATTATATTAATTATGTGATCTAATTGGTCATCAGTTTTTAATCATACAAAATATGAATAATCCCCACATCGCAGCCTTAGTAAAATCGGAGAAAAGTGCACGCAAACGTATGCGCTATCTT